>JBNGCV010000008.1:0-53464 GCA_049975465.1 Kosmotogaceae bacterium
ATATCCACCTGTTTCACAAGGTGCATAACAATGGTTTAGTGTTTTTGAATTTACGTACAACCTACAACCAATAACCGACAATGTTTTCTTGAATTTGTCGGTTCACGGTAAACGGTTCACGGTTCACGTCTCTTATTATTTATGGTGGGTTTCGTTCGTTCTCGGATCTCCGATCTCGACTCTCGATTATTTAATTCGATGGACGAAGCTTGCCAGTGGCAAGC
The DNA here is from genome assembly GCA_049975465.1 of Kosmotogaceae bacterium. GTDB lineage: Bacteria > Thermotogota > Thermotogae > Petrotogales > Kosmotogaceae > JASMTM01. The sequence goes on from JBNGCV010000008.1 coordinate 225, forward strand.
GTTGGACGACTGGACGAAGCGGAGCGTTGGACGTGTTTTTATCTCTTACCAGACCCTATACCCGCTTTTTTATAAGGTCTCGGATTCTCGTCATCTCGGTTTTTCTCGGGATCTCGTGTTTTGAACTTGCGCACATCGTGTTTTGCATTTCATTCGCTTGACACCACTAAAGCTGTATAATATAATGGTTTTGCCTTTGGGAGGTCGTCTAATGGTAGGACAGCGGACTCTGGATCCGCCGGTGGAGGTTCGAGTCCTCCCCTCCCAGCCAGTGAGGGTCGTATGACCCTCTTTTTTGTATTTATACAGATTTGTCTTTTGTTCTGGCAAGAGTCCTGACATGGATTTTTTTGACTCCAGCTTCCTTTAATGTCTTAATGCAGTCTTTGATTGTTGTTCCTGTTGTGAGCACATCGTCAAAAAGAACGATTTCCTCTGGAAGTTTTATGTTGTCAGAACGGAGACGAAATTTACTTTTCATTTTTTCTCTTTCTTTTTTGTCTAATAGAGTTTGTGGGGTGTGCCTTCCCGTCGCTACAAGTGCTTCAAGCAAGATGAAATTAAGTTTTCTGGAAAGTCTTTTGAGGATTTTTCTATTTGTATCATAACCGCGTGTTCTTAGTGCTGTTATTGTTGTTGGTACAGGTATTATTGGAGGTTTTACCCGGATATTTTCTGGCAAAGTTTCTACTAGTAATAGAAATAACCTTTCAGCAAGCCAGCCAGAAATTCTTTCACGATTATGAAATTTATATGCTTTAATCATGTCACTGAAGGGTGGTTCATACCATGAGTAGGCACGAGCTGTTACGGTTCCGGGTATAGAAAAATCTTGTTTAAGAGGACCAACAATAGATTTTCTACAATCATCGCAAAGAAAGCTAAATGGCATAGTGGGCTTTGAGCAAGATTCGCAAAAATTAGGAAAAAATGAACTGATTATTCTTTCTATAACCATTTTTCTCTTTTCAGTTTTCTCAACTGCGTGATAATTTTCTTTCTTTCGAGAATTTCTATCTTCATTTCTGGAGGTAGTGAATTAACAAGTTTTCTGGAATAGTTCTTTTTTGGATCAACAATGCGTTTATCAAGTATTATTACACAACCTTTATCGTTTTTAGTTCTTATCAGTCTTCCCAGACCCTGGCGGAAGGAAGTAATCATTTTTGGATAGTAGTATTTGTGCAGTCCTTCAACATAATTTTTCGTTCCATAATAACGAATACGTGAATCGAGTAGCGGATCATCAGGCCTATCAAAGGGTAATTTGAATAAGATAAGTGTTTTTAAGTGTTCCCCTGGCAGGTCTATGCCTTCCCAGAACGTTCTGGCTCCAAATATAACAGAATTATTATCACTCATATGACCTTCAAGAATTGCACTGGGGCTATCATATTGTTCCTGAATACGTAAGTTCAGATCATTTAGATTCTTATTAAGAAAATTGGCTACGATATTTAAATCCCTATAAGAAGTGAATAGAACCATTGCTCCACCACCGGTAACTTCGAGTATATCTTTTACAAACTCTGCACCGTTTCCAAGATATTGATTGCTTTCCGGTGAGTAATCAGGCATATCGCTGGCTACAAAGAATCTCAACTGCTTGGAATAATCAAAAGATGTTCCCAGCTTAACAGAAGGAAACTGTTCATCTATGCCCAGTACCCTTCTGGTGTAATTGAAACCATCGCTTCCTTTGCTATGAACCCACAATGTAGCTGAGATGAATATTTTTGTTCCTACTTCGGGGAAAATATTTGAAGCCATGCTTTCATTTACAATAGGTGATGCTGAAAATACAAGATAACGAGAATCGCCCTTTGTTATCTTCTGAAAATAATGTATATAGGTATCTTCTGCATACTCAAAGCCTGAGAGATTATATAGAATTTCATCGGTTTCTCCTAATTGCGTCTGTCCACGAAGTTTCAAACTAGTTATTTCTGGATTGTTTTCATCATTTTCCTCCTGAGCATCTTCAAGCAGACTGATTAATTGTACTAATAAAGCTTTCAGCTTTCTTAAAAAGTTCTCAGTTTTTTTCAATATGTCAACAAACTGTTCGAGTTTAACATTCCTTAATGCTTTTCTTTCACCAGGTGAGATTTCATCTCCGAAGACAACCATACTCTTCAAATTGTTTTCAATAGCTGAACCAAGTTTTTTTATACGGTCATAGGTAGCATTGAGATATTCTTTATCAGCCTTTTCCTGTAAAAATTTTAGAAGCTCCCTGGTTATTAGATAAGAACCTTTGGTAGTTTTCGCTATGGAGTAAGGATTAATATTAAAACTCATAGCGTCGGTTATTGAATTTTCAATTTCATGTGCCTCGTCAGCTACTAGAACATCAAATTTAGGGAGTAAAATGCCATCAGAATCATCACCATCGGATTCCCCATCAGCCAATCTTATGGCTGCTTCATTAAACAACAATGAGTGATTTGTAATTGTTATATCGGAATTCTTTGCATTTGCTCTAGCGTTGTAATATGGACATCTATCGTAAAAAGTACAAAATTTTCTTAGGCATGTAAATCTATCCGTGATTAGACGGCCTCTATATAAAGGTTTTATTGAAAGCTCGTCGAGATCGCCGGTTTTGGTAAGAAATGACCAGAATGCTACTCCCAAAAAAGTTATTTTTTCTTCTTTTGAGCGCATATTTTCTGATAACTGGAGTTCTTCAAAGAGCTTTTTTGTACAGAGATATCTTTCCCTTCCTTTAAGAACGGTTACATTTAATTGCTCAAGATCGGGTAGATTTTTTAATATTTTCACATCGTTATTAATAAGTTGATCCTGAAGTGTTCGGGTTCTGGTTGAAACAATAGCTTTTTGGTTTTTTGAAAGTGAGTTGTATGCTACCGGGACAAGATATGCCAGAGATTTACCTGTTCCTGTTCCTGCTTCCAATAACAATCCTTTGCCATGTTCGATGGTCTCAGCAATTTCCATTGCAGTCATAAATTGTTCCTGACGATATTCGTAATAGTTTAAATGATCCTGTAAAATACCCCCTTCACCAAATATAATCCTGACACTTTTCAAAGTATCTAAACCTTCAAAGCTGTCTTCTCTTGCTTTCATAGGTTTAACATCTCTACACAGGGCATCTTGCCAGGAAGAATTATCCTTACTGTCTTTGATACACATTTTTATAAATTCGTAAGTTCCTTTTGAACCACTGTAGAGCCTGTCAAGAAGTTCCAGACTGCTTGAAGGTAGAGTTTTCAGCAAATCAACAACTTTTGAGACGTACTTTTCAATATCACAATCGTCTGTTTTTACATAATTCTTTAAAAATTGCTTATCGACACAAAATTCATGGTTTTTTAAAGGATTTGTCATATTTTCCTCATATGCAAAGAAAGGAGGATTGCCTTTTTGTTGAAGAAAACTGTCAAAATCCTCATAATCTGCCTTCGTTCTTTTACTTTCCTGCAGAGAAAAACATTTGACTTTTATTTTACCCTTGCTTTTATAAGTGGTACAAAGAAATATCTGTTTCAGAGGATCACCTCAAAAAAATAACCGGGTTTTTGACCCGGTTTGTTTGGTGCCGAGGGCGGGACTTGAACCCGCACGAACTAAAACGTTCACATGGCCCTCAACCATGCGTGTCTGCCAATTCCACCACCTCGGCTCATCAGACGGTTAGATTATAACTTGACCCGGGTACTTTGTCAATACTGAAGAACTTCACTTTAGTTCGTAACCTTTTTCTTTAAGCACGTTAGCGATTGTTTCGCGACTGACAAGGGCTTCTTCATATTCAATTTCCAGTATGCCAAAGTCACTAATAGGATTAACCATTGTTATTCCGGAATATTCTTCCAACAAACCCTTTATAACTTTTTCATCTTCCTTGCTGTTAAGTTTTCCCACCTGATACATTTTTATGACTCGTGCCACTAGTTGTTTCCTCCTAACAACGCTCCTTCATTTATCAAACGGCCTGCCTTCGCTTGCCAGGGGCTCATTCGCTTTTTTCCAGCGAACTGAATTTCAGCAACATTTATCAGTCCATCTTTACAACTTACAATCATACCTCTTTTTGTTACAGAAACAATTTCTCCGGGGCTGGAAGGAGAGCCTTCTTTTATTGATGCTTTGAATAATTTTAATTTTTCTCCATCAAGTTTTGTTATAACTCCAGGTACCGGATCAAAGGCTCTGATTTTGTTGAATATAATTCTGCAATTTCTGTTAAAACTATCTATGATTGTGTCATTTTTTTCAATTTTAGGAGCAAATGTTGCCTTTTCATCATCCTGTTCTTTCAGTTCTACCTGATCTGTTTTTAGCAGCTTCAAAAATTCCAGTAGTGATTTAACTCCAAGAACCGCGAGTCGGTTATGCAGCGTTCCAAAAGTATCAGTGTCAGTAATTTCAGTCCTTTTTTGAAGAGCTATGGGTCCACTGTCCATTCCCTCATCAATCTTAAATATCGTTATGCCTGTTTCTTTTTCACCATTTTCTAGTGTTCTTTGTATAGGTGCAGCTCCTCTATATCTGGGTAACAAAGAGGCATGGATATTATAAGTGCCTAGCTTTGGCAACTCAAAGACTTTCGGTTTCAGTAACTTGCCATAAGCTACTGTAATTATCAGATCAGGATTACAATCCTTTAGATATAAAAAACCTTCCTTTTTGTTAACAGAACGCGGTTGATAAACCTTTAAACCATAGTTAAGTGCTGTATTTTTTACGGGTGTTGGTTTGACTTTCCGGCCGCGGCCCTTAGGTTTATCCGGTTGTGAAAAGACGCCCGTTACATTCCAGCCATCTTCTACCAACGCTTTTAGATGGTGTGCTGCAAAATCAGGGGTTCCCATAAAAACGATTCTCATGTTACGGATTTCTTCTTTAACGCATTTAGTTTTGGTTTGAGTAGTATTTTTTTTGCATTGGAAATCCTGTCTATGAATAAAATCCCATTCAGATGATCACTTTCATGTTGAACTATTCTTCCACTGTAATTATCAAAGATCTTTTCATGACTTTCACCGTTTTCATCCTGGTAAACCATTCTAACCCATTTAGGTCTTACCACGTTTGCATAAACATCGGGTATACTGAGACAACCTTCTTCTATTTCTGTCATTTCAGCGCTTGTTTCGATTATTTCAGGATTTATTATTACTTTACTTCCCTCACCGTCATCAAAAACAAATACTCTTTTTAGTATACCTACCTGTGGTGCAGCCAATCCTACACCATCATCTCTGTACATGATTTCTGTAAGATTTTTGATAAATGTATGAAGGTTTTCATCAAATTTCGTAACTCTCTCACTTTTTTCCCTTAATACAGGGTCACCGAGGATTCTTATAGTCATTGTTTCACCTCTTCTATCTTTTTTCTCAGTTTTTCCATGTAATCATTATTTTGCATAAGAACGTGTATTGGAGTAATGGAAACATATCTATCACTAACTGAGGCATAATCTGAGTCTTCACCGGGATCGTCTTCTATGTATTCACCAATCATCCAGTAATAATCATTTCCGTGTGGATCCTTTCTTCTTTCAAAATCAGATTTATACCTGCGTTTACTCTGACGAGTTACCTTCCAGCCCTTTATTTCGTGTAATGGAACTGATGGAACATTTACGTTTAGTGCTGTAAGTTCGGGTATTTCCGTTACATCAAATCGCCGCAAAAATTCTATCATAAAATGCGCCGCTGTCTCAAAATAAGGTTCATTAAAGTTCTCAGCGGAGATTGCTATTGATGGTATTCCTGTGACAGCAGCTTCCAGAGCGCCAGAAACGGTACCGGAATAAAGAACATCTGTCCCGAGATTTGGACCTCTATTAATCCCGCTGATAACGAGATCAATTTTTCCTTCAGCCATAGCCAGAAGTCCCAGTTTCACACAATCTGCCGGAGTACCATTTATAGCATATCCTATGTCTTCTTCACCAAGTTTGACTTCTTTAGCCCACAATGGTGTTCGAATCGTAATGGCATGACCGGTAGCACTGCGCTCGACTTCAGGTGCTACAACCAGCACATTGTGTTCTTTTGACAAACAGCGGGCTAATGTTCTTATGCCCTGGGCCATTATTCCATCATCGTTTGTTAAAAGTATTCTCAAGACATCACTCCTCATTCAATATTACTTCATTCAGAATGCTAATGAGTAATTAATGTGTTAAATTTTATTTTAATTATAACCTTACTTCAAAGGTTGAAAACTCTTTTAATGGAAGTTCTTCCTTTTCGACCTTTGTTACATGACCGGTAAGAGGGCCCTGTGAAAGTACTTCGACGAACCTTTCCAGCGTTTTTTCTTCAGCGGTTGCAACAACCTCAACTGATCCATCAGGCTTATTTCTTACATATCCAGTTACATTTAGGGATCTGGCCTTTCTGGTGGCGTAATATCTGAACCCAACACCCTGTACTCTTCCAAATAAGGTTACTTTGAGTGTTTTTATAATAACACCTCCTGCTTAGAGTCCTAGGTCTTCACCTACAAGGATTACCGTAAAGTGATCAGGAGAGAAATGACTATCTGAAATCACTACGTAGTTTTCGCAAATTCTGTTATGAGAACTGCAATCAGTACATATTCCTGTATCAACACATGGTGTCTTAAGCTTCAGTCTTTTTGCATTCATGGGTGCTATATAACGGATCCTATCCAGTGCTGCCTCAAGATCATTGACTACTTTGTTCATTCCAGCCACTATAATTACTCTGCTAGGTCCATATAGCATCGGGGACACCCTTGTACCAAGTCCATCACACTGAACAATTTCCCCTCTCATCGTTATTGCGTTCGCACTGCACAAAAAGCATTCTACGTGGTAATTTTCAAGTCTAACCTTTTTCTTCTCTTCTTCTGTTTTTGCTGCATATCTATCTTTGAAATCATAGTTACCATTTCTTAGAAGCTCCAGGATACCGGTTTCTTTAAGTGTTAACGAACCACCAACTGCAATTGAAACACCTTCTGGTAGCAAAGATCTTACTTTTTCTTTTGCGTCTTCAGCTTCAGGAACAAAATGAGCTTCTATAGCTTTCTCTTCAAAATTCTTTATCAGAACATCCGAGAGCGATTTATATTTCCAGAAATAAAGTTCTTTTCTCAATGTAATTCCTCCTAAAATGTTACTACTTCATATCCTGCCAGTACATATTCTCCAACAGGTACATGATCTGACATTTCACCTGAGATTGGTAAGCACTCATCCTTGGCAGTATCAAGTGTTCCCATCATTTTTGAACACCCAAAGCAAACTGCGCTTATAAGGTGCTGTTCTTTAATTTGTTTATATAAATCGTGAAGCGGGTACTCAGGTTTTATCAGTTCAGAGATAAGTTTTGTTGCCTGTCCTTCAATAATCAAGGAAACGTCCATACCACGTTCTTTCATATCAAGAGTATTCAGTAAGGCATGATAGAAGCAATTCTTTTCTCCCTGAAAAGCTAGAATCGCTACTTTTTTCATTTTTTCACCTCCATATTGATAACACTGTAATATTTAGATTCATGAGAAAAACAGTTCGTTTAACTTAAGAGCAGACCCCAGGTTACCCTTGATTTTTAGCTTTCCCTTCATATATTCACTTATAGGGCTCTTTTCACCATTAACTATGTCAGAAAAGGTATCCAGGTCTGTTCTTATAGTGCAGTCAGCTGAATCTTCTATCTTTTCGGTTATTTCAAGGCCGTCATCTTTTATAGAAAGTGTGAATACTTTTGGGTCACCGCCCTCTATTTCAAAACTGAAAGAACCTCTAAAATCTCCAGCTTTTTCTTTGTCAAACCTGTTTTTTACTTTTTCAAGAATCTCTTTAATTTTCATATACGACCCTCCTAAAAAATTTTATCATCTACGCCTTCTAACACTTCAAAACTCGAGAGAGAGGTAAGGCAATATTCTCAAGTTCAGTAAATCAATACCTGCCTTAATTTTCACTGGAAAAGATTGATAAGGATATATAGTTTCATATTTATATAGTTTGAAGCGCCATTGAAAAGTGTCTCCATCAATAAGCCCAGATAAATAAGCTCCGAAACCTTCATCTGTTAAATTAATAATCGCAGGAATGCCTGTATTGCGTTTTGACAGTCTGATTTCTGTACCCAACCGTAAACCAAATACTATCATTTCATCCGAGTACATATCGTTAAATGCAAAAGGAGAATATGTTTCAGTTGCAGAGAGTGAAAACTTGGTTCCAAATTTTGCTCCCAGCTGAATATTTTTTTTATTCCATACAAAATCTCCTCCAAGTCCGATTTTTATCTCATCCAGACTGTTTGAAATAATCCTTTCTCCACTTACTGAACTGTCAAGTAGAAACTGTCCACCGAAAACCGGTATGGAATCTTCAGCTCTAACGATGGCATCGAAACTTAATTGTGGGGTAGATGTAATTCTTACGTTCCATCCAATGGAAAGAAAATCTGTTAACGTGTATTCATTGCCTAATGTTAGATCGAGAAACGTCTCGTACAGTGTTAACCTGGCATCAAGTTCAATATTTATAGGTGTTCTCTCGAGAATCTGTAGCTTTGTTTCAATACCAAATGAAGGATATTTAATATTCGAGAAATAACCAAACTCTGTTTCAAGTTGTACCGCGTCAAGTAAGTCACTGTGAATTGTTCCAATTTTTAAATTACCAAGTGTTAAGCTATCGAAGGACCAATCTTTGAAAACAGAATATTTTCTAAGGTCGAAGTCTTCGGACAAAGTTGATGTTAGAGGAGAATATTTGCTTATTTCTGAAACTTTTTCAGGATCGTCTGGAATATAGAAAAACAACTTATTTTTATCTGGCCATGAAAGCTCGATAATTTTTTCATTCAGAAAATATGGAAATATCCCGCACCCATTATTACCAACCAGAGTATAAAGTGAAGTTTCTTCAGGATCAAAAAGTGCAATATCCATTTGTTCTCCTCTTGTACTTAACAACAATCCGTCTTCTGAAAACTCTCCACATGTAAAGTTGCATCTCATCTTATAAAATGATATTTTGTCATCAACAAGGTTGTAAAGACCAAGGAAATTGCCGAAAGAATTAATCAATCTGAAGGCCACGAATTCTCCTCCAGGAGAACTTCGAATCTCTGATAAGTAATCTCCGTATGATTTGCTACTGTATATTGTTCGAGATTTATTATCATCAAGGTTCATAATCACAAGATTCTGAAGACCCCTAGTGTTCTTAATGCCTACACAATAGGTCTCATTGATTAGTGCAACCTCTGATATGTTTTCAAAGCCAGTTTTAATAATAGTACCATTTTTTTCTGTTACAAGCCGGGTTGTTCTAATTCCATAATCGTTATTGATGACAGTGTATACCATTTGTTCACCATAAACTGCAATGTCCCATACCATAGATGTAAAAGATGTGATCTCTTCGTTATCTTTAAGGATCCTTGTGTAGGTTCTATCGAATTCTCTCTGAACTGTAAATATACTCCCTCCAAAGGTATCAATCGCATCAATAACGTCTTCTCCGGAATCGATGTAAATGTTCTGGTTGCAACTGGTTTTATCGAGATCTTCTTCAAGCTCCTTTAGTAATGTTAGAAGGTTTTTACCATAAACGTTCTCTAGCGCTACATTTAACGATAAAGAGCCTTTGATTCCACTCATATAGTTCAGCAGTGATGATATCTTATCTACGTCATATTCGGTTGCCAGGTAGTTGACAAAAACCATACCAAAAACTGCAGAAGTACTAGTTCTGTTATAAAGGGTAGTGTAGTTCATAACGCCGTCATTCAATATTCTTTTTGCCATTGAGATGTAAATATCGTCTATTTCATTGAGTTTGTAACCCAGTCGTGTTTCGCTCAGCCCTCTTATGAACCAATAGGGCATGAATGTGCTCACAGAGAAATCAGGAAGTGCCATTTTTCTTGTGAATGAAACAAAGTCGCTTGATACACTTCTTATAAACAATTCGTATAGCGTAGTTACAAGTTCCGTTTCAAAACAACCTTTGTTTATGTAATCGGGAATACCATACAATGAAATGGTCAATTTCCCATCATTTTCTATACTCATACTGGGTATATCGCTAACAATGTCAATTGTGATTACGAAAGATTCATCGAAGGGATATGGATACCTTTTTTTGAAAGTTTTCAGTGCATTTTCAGCGATGCTTCTTATAGGGATTACAGCAACAGAAGCATCATCAGGATATAGGATTTTGAAGTGATCAGTGGTCGTCACTTTCCAATCCAGATTCTTGAAAGTACCTTGCTGGGAAAAAACGATCGTTGACACAACAAGTATAATTAAAATAAGAGCAATTAATTTATACAGTTTCAAAATAAACCCCCTGGGTAACGCATAATTGAATTATACTATATGAGGACATTGTACATACTGGAGGTGTCATAGTTGACGAGAAATATTACCTATCTTGGCTTGTGGGTTGCCATAGCATTTGTTGTTTCGATTATTTTCCATCAGTTCAGTTCAGTCGTAGGGCAGGTACTTCTACCCCTACATTTTGTTGTTTTACTAGCCGGAGGAATTTCTGGACCGACAATAGGAGCTATTACAGGACTTCTATCTCCATTATTAACAGCGGTACTTTTTGGGCGTCCTCCACTACAACCTCCTATTGCGATTTTTATGGCTTTTGAATTACTGGCTTATGGTTTAACAATGGGATTACTGAGAAGGAAAAATCTTTATTTTGCTGTTGCCATATCTTGGATACCCGGTAGGATTATATATGGGATTGGCATTTTATTAATTGCTCCCATGCTGGGTATAGAAATGGGAGGATTTCAATCATTGTTGGTCTCTTTTGCCATGGGAATCCCGGGAATCATCATACAGCTATGGCTTATTCCAACAATCATAAAAAGGATACCTGAAAGTTCGGTAAATACATGAAAAAGGACAGTTTTTTCCCCTACCTTGCGGGTATTGGATCAGCTGTAATATTTGGTTTTTCATTCCTTTTTACAAAAGAAGCATTGCAAGTTACAAGGCCAATATATTTTCTTGCGTATCGTTTCACTGTCGCATTCGTTTTTATTAGTTTGCTAGCAGTTACCAGACTGATACGAATAAACTTGAGAAAAACGCTTTTTAAGGAATTGCTCCCCCTGATACTGGTACAACCTTTGCTTTATTTTACAATGGAAGCGATGGGTGTACAAAGAACAACATCCGGTGTGGCTGGTTTAATGATTTCAACAATCCCCGTTTTTGTACTGATACTGGCACATATTTTTCTGGGAGAACGGTTGCGATTTTTGCAGATCATATCGATATTTGTGGCACTTTCTGGAGCAATTATTCTCACACTTTCACGTGGCGGCGAATTTGGAGCAGAATTTCTTGGTATTATCTTTCTTTTTGTAAGTACATTTTCTGCAGCTCTGTACAATATTCTTTCAAGACGCGCTTCTTTGAAAGTCAGACCAATTGAGATAACATATTTTATGATGTTTGCAGGATTCATCGGATTCAATATAATAGCAATCATACAATCGCTTGCCCTGAAAGAACTAAACAGTTATTTAACATCATTTATTCATCCCCAGGTTTTAATTTGGCTTTGTATCTGGGAACGCTGTCATCAACCCTGGCATTTTTCTTAATTAATTACACCCTTTCCCGACTTCCTGCTTCAAAAGCTTCTGTGTTTCCGTACCTGTCTACCGTAGTAACATTATTTGCAGGTATTTTAATTCGTGGAGAGAGTTTTGCTATTACAGGTTTGTTTGGAGCAGCTTTAATTTTGATCGGTGTGTACGGAGTGAACAGGTTAAGTGTTAAACGTGCTCGGAAGAGGAGGTAATAAGATGAATAAATTTTTAATTGTACTCTTTTTATTAACGACATTGATTACAATGGGTTATCAGATTGAAGTAACTCATGATCAACATAATAGAACCTATTTCAATCCTGTAGAACCAGGAGGAATTTTTGTTTCGGTGTCCGTGGAGAAAAATGAATGGACAATACCTGAGAAGGTCTTTATTGTCACTTCAAATAAAGAGTTTGAGCTGTCATATCTCAGAGATACGGAGGATTCTTTCTATTATAGAACGAAAGTAATCGATAGTGATTTTGAAAAATCTTATTTTCGAATTATCGTAGAAGACAATGTTTTTTATCTGGGACAAAATGGGATGATCGAAAATGAAACACTAGAGCCATACTGATTTGATAAAGAAAAGCCACCTGTTGATTATTTTGATACACCGGAGTGGTCAAAGGGCAGAATCTACTATCAGATATTTCCTGAAAGATTTGCCAACGGGAATGAGAATAATGATCCGCCTCAAACACAGGACTGGTATCTTGATCCCGAAAGGGCAAATCTCGGTCCGGACGGTTTCTTTGGAGGGGATCTTCAGGGTGTAATTGACAAATTTGATTATCTGGAAAACCTTGGTGTTGAAGCAATTTACTTCAATCCAATTTTTGAAAGCATCTCTAGTCATAAATACGATACAACTGACTATATGAAGATAGACGATGATTTCGGTACGGAGAGAACTTTTGAAAAACTGTTAAACACTTACTCAGAGGAAGATATAAACATTATTCTTGATGGTGTTTTTAATCATACAGGAACGGAGTTTTTCGCCTTCAAAGATATCAGAAAAAAAGGAGAAAATTCAGAATACGCAGATTGGTATTTCATAAAGAGCTTTCCAATCAGGAGTTATGGTGGAATAGCCATGAACTATACAGGATGGGCTGGATACGCTCATATGCCAAAGCTCAATGTGAACAACGATGACGTGAGAAACTACATTGAGTCTGTAATTGAAAAATGGGGAAATAAAGGAATAGCTGGCTGGAGACTTGATGTGGCAAATGAAGTGCCTTTTGAATTCTGGAAAGATTTTTTCCGACCTCTGGTAAAGGGAATGGACGCTTCAGATATTTTGGTGGATACTGGGGTTATGCAAAAACATTTTTAACAGGTAACAGCTTTGATTCTGTCATGAATTATCTTTTTAGAGACGCTGTGATTGAATATGTTGCAAGAGCGGGTCATTTTTCCAGTAAATTTAAAACTATGACCGAATACTACCTAAATTCATATCCTCCTCAAGTGTTAGATTCTTTATGGAATCTTCTGGGAAGTCACGATACTGAAAGGATATTGACAGCGCTGTATGGAGATATAAAACTCGCAAAGATTGCAATAACACTTCAGTTTACATTTAAAGGTTCTCCCGTAATTTACTATGGTGACGAGATTGGAACGAAGGGATACGGCGATCCGGATAACAGAAAGCCCATGTACTGGAAAGAAGAAATGTGGAACAAAAAAATGCTAGAACACTACAGAGCACTGATTAATCTTAGAAAAGAGCATTCTGCATTGAGAACGGGAGATCATAACGTTATCTATTGTGAAGATTCGCTTTTTGTTTTTGAACGGGTTCTGGATGATGAACACATTATTGTATTAACGAATCCTGGAGACACTTCATTAAAATGGTTTCCTGGAAAGGATTACGGAGAATATGTCGACGTTTTTGATAACGTTAGTATTACCGTAGAACAGGGAAATGCTATAGTGGTCCCAGCAAAGAGTTTTATTATAATCAATAAAAATTAATCCTAAAAAACAACATAACTCACCAAGTGTAGTGACAAAATGTCACGCTTCAAATTTTGGATTGGCTTTTTATGAATGTTCCAGAAAGTCAACTGTCAAACTCAAGAGGAGTTTTATTTTAATCAATAAAGTTGTTTAATTTTCAGGTTCGTAGTAATTGATTTCCCTTCCGTCTTCCATTTTTTCTCTGGTAACCTTAAGATTTACAGCCAGGGAATTGACTTTTCTTATAGCGATCGAGTGAGGATCAACATCGATACTCTTTTCGGTGGTTACCCCTGACCAGTGAATAGCTTCGAGGGGAATGTTGATCTTTTCGTTTTCATCATTAAGGTTAACAGCGATCACACTGTTATAATGGCGTCCTCCCTTTGTTGCTATTACGAAAGTATCTGCTTTTTGGCCGAAAAATACTCTGGCTTTTCCTTCTAAGTATTTCATTGCATCTTTTAGTAGTTGAATGTTTTTCTCGTTTAGTTGTTCCATTTCATCACTATGAAGTAATATGTTGTCCAAAGAAGCTGAGACAATGCAGAAGAGGTTTTTTTCGCTATCGGTTAATTCGGCTTCATCTCTGAGTATGAGGGTATCAGGATCATTCAACCACAATCTTTTATGCATGAAGGATCTTGTTATTGCATTGCGTATGGAAAACTTAGCTGAAGGTATTCCAATATCAGGAGCATCCCCATTCCATATTGGAGCGGTGTCTGACCCAATTCTCATGGCATCAACGAAACCCACAGATGGTAAAAGCGGAGCCCCACATCCCAAAATGAAGGTATCCTCACCGGCATAGTTTTTTATGATTTTCATTCCTTCTCGGTACGCTTCCACAGGAGTTGCATTTTCATTGTACCTTTTACCCGGCAATGCACCTGCAAAAAGAAAATCAATTTTTAGATATGAAAACCCAGCTTCTCTCAACTTACCAAACAGGCCTTTAAGGTATTTAATTGCTCCAGGATGTGTTGTATCCAGTGCGTAGATATTTTTATTCCAGTTGCGATAACATAACTTTGGTTTGCCTAAAAAGTCTTTAACCAGCCAGTCCGAATGCTCCTTAAAGATACTGGAGGTTTCTGAAACGCTGAAAGGTGCGACCCATATTCCTGGCTTTAACCCTTTGTTGACTATATTTTCGCTTATTTTAGAAAGGTCAGGAAACCTGTCATTAGTTTCCAGCCAATCTCCTATATCCTCTTCGTAACCATCATCAAGCTGTATCAACGTGTAAGGGATAGAGTGACTGGATTTTACTGAAGATATTTTCTCAATATCTTTCGTCAATTGCTTGAAGTCTATTTCAGTGAAATACTGATACCAGCTGCACCAGCCAATGCCTTCGAAGTTCTTAAAATGTACCCCTTCTTCATTCTTTATTAACTGAGCATATCGTTCCAAAAGTACCGGTAACGGATCCTTTTCGAGTAACACAAAGGGTTCAAGCTCAGTGCATTCACCTGGATTTAGAGGTTTACCAAAGAGATCGATCATCACTTCTACACGTTTTTTATTTTCATTTAGTAGGAAAAACGGATGTGAAACTTTAGATGAAAGAAAACCAGCAACAAAATCTTGGAAAGCTATAAAATAATCGCTTGGTAAATCACCGTTTTCAAGAATATCCGGAACAATCGAAGCTGAGTAAAGTGTATTTCCTGAAGCCTTTGCCATGGAAACAAGGGGTTTTATGTCGGGTTTTACGTAATAAGCTTTAAAAGGCATCCATGATTGCCAGGAATTCATGTAAGCATATCCTTCAATATCAACAAGATCAAACAGGTTAAAACGACCCGGTTTGATCATTTCTTTTCCGTTGTTAATTATTACAGTATTGATATAAGTTTCTTCGGGGCTGCTTTTTAAAGTGTATTGGACAGTGAGATCACCGTAGTACTTTTCAAAGGATACAAGCCCCGTTTCTATTACAAACGGATCCATATCAAGAAATTTAAGTTTCATTTTATTCCCCCTGGTTCTTTTATCTTACTATAACACTATCCACAACCGGTTCAATGATCTTTGCAAAATCGTCCAACACACTTTTTTCATAGGGTTTTACACTATTAACAGGAGTTAGTTGCTGAATCGCCACTCGTTTATGTCCCTTCAAAATGTCTCTGTATAAAGAAAAATCTTCTTGTTTCACGTAAGGGGGATAAGCTGTTATCCTAATTTCGTAATTATCAAAGGTTTTTACAATTTCAAGACTTTCTTTGATAACATCAAGCGTAATTACTGAAAATTGTGAATAATCAAGTGATTTAAGATCTATGGCTACATAATCTATTAGTTTGCTTATTTTCTTAAGAAAGTCAGGCCTGCTTCCGTTCGTATCTACTTTTAGTAACTTATGCTGAAATTTATTCTTGCATCTCATAAAAAACGAAATCAGTTCATCATTCCATAACGATGGTTCGCCACCTGTAACTGTTAGGGCATCGATCATAGTGATATGATTTTTTATATACTCAAATACCTCTTCTTCAGTAATATTATTGTCAATGACTTTTTTTAGTTGAGCGTTGTGACAGTAAGCACAGTCAAAATTACAACCTGAGGTAAAGACTGTCGTTGCGATTTTCTCCGGATAGTCCACCAGACTCACTTTTTGCCATCCTGCGAACTTCATCAGTATCACCCTTTGAAACATCATATTCATTTCTATGTTTGAATTCTTCCTTTTTTCCACGGTTCCAGTGCTGTACCGGCCTGTAATATCCGGTTATTCTTGAGTAAACCTCTGCTGTTTTTCCACAATGCGGGCATTCATAGTGTTCGCCGGTTATGTAACCGTGATCAGGACAGATGGAATAGGTTGGTGAAATCGTGAAATATGGGATTCGATAGTTAGTAGCAATTTTTTCAACCAGATTTCTGGTGACCTTCCAATCCGAAATTTTTTCGCCCAGGAAGGTGTGGAAAACTGTACCACCAGTATATTTTGCTTGGAGGTCTTCTTGATTACCGAGGGCAGTGAACATATCACCATCGAAATCCACTGGAAGGTGCGAAGAATTTGTGTAATAAGGCGTTTCGTCTCCTGCGGTTATGATACCCGGGTATCTTTCTCTGTCGACTTTTGCAAGTCGATATGTTGTGGATTCTGCAGGAGTGGCTTCCAGATTATACAAATGTCCTGTTTCTTCCTGATATGTTGCTATCTTATCCCTCATAAAATCAAGTACCTTTATAGCAAAGCTTCTTGATTGCTCTTTGTAAAGTGGTTTATTTAACCACCGTGAGTTTAGTGTAGTTTCATTCATTCCTATTAATCCGATGGTAGAAAAATGATTGTCAAAATTCTTTAGATAACGTTTGGTGTAAGGATAAAGTCCTTCGTCGTTCAACTTTTCAATAACTTCTCTTTTCACTTCCAAACTACGTTTCGCGATGTCCATCATCTTTGATAGTTTGCTGAAAAAATCTTTTTCGTTTTCGCTAAGATAGGCGATTCTTGGTAGATTGATTGTAACTACACCTATTGAACCTGTAAATTCATCTGAGCCAAACAGGCCTCCACCCCTTCTTCTCAGCTCTCTTTTATCCAGTTGCAATCGACAGCACATGGATCTAACGTCATCAGGATCAAGATCAGAATTTATGAAGTTTTGGAAATATGGCGTGCCGTATTTTGATGTTATCTTGAATAACAATTCTGTGTTTGGATTGTCCCAGTCAAAATCTTTTGTTATGTTGTATGTTGGTATCGGATACTGAAATCCTCGACCGTTCGCGTCACCCTCTTGTAATATTTCCAGAAATGCTCTGTTAATAATATCCATTTCCTTCTGGCAATCGCCGTATGTGAAACTCTGTGGTTTACCACCCACTAAGGCAGGTTCGTCTTTTAATTTTTTCGGAACAACCCAATCTAAGGTTATATTGGAAAAAGGTGATTGTGTTCCCCATCTACTTGGGGTATTTACGCCAAAAACGAAAGATTGAATTGATTGCTTGACCTCTTCAAAATCAAGTTTATCTATTTTTACGAAGGGAGCGAGATACGTATCGAAGGAACTGAAGGCCTGAGCTCCTGCCCATTCATTCTGCAAGATACCGAGAAAATTTACCATTTGATTGGCAAGGGTTGAAAGATGCCTGGCAGGCTTGGATGAAACCTTACCCATGACTCCACCCAATCCTTCTTCTATGAGTTGTTTCAGACTCCATCCAGCACAATAACCGCTTAGCATGGAAAGATCGTGTATGTGAATGTCACCATTTCTATGAGCCTCGCCAATTTGAGCATCATATATTTCGCTTAACCAGTAGTTTGCAGTTATAGTTCCGCTGTTGTGGAGAATTAGGCCACCAATAGAATATGTTACCGTACTGTTTTCGTTAACGCGCCAATCACGCTGTTCTAGATAGTTGTTTACGGTTGAGGCAAAATTCAGAATAGATGAATCGAACTGTCTCATTTTTTCTCGTTGTTTTCTGTATAAAATGTAGGCTTTAGCAACCTGTGAAAAACCAAGATCCACAAGAATTTTCTCCACAGAATCCTGGATGTCCTCGATGAAAATAGTTTGATCGTCTATTTTTTTCTGAAAGTCAGCGACAACCCTGAGGGAAATTTTTTCAAGAACATCTTCTGTATACTGGGTATCGGTTGCATCGAAAGCTTTCCTTATGGCATTGGTAATTTTATCTAATTGAAAGTCGACAACTGAGCCGTTTCGCTTCCTGACTGAAAACATGTAACCCCCTCCTAAAAAATGAATTAACCATAAATATAGGTCGGTAAATTATATAATAACACAATATATAGTATAAACAAAAAAATTTTCAGGAATGATTATGGGCTTTTATGGAGATTTATTTCCGTTGATACAGCCTGTATCTTTTTCTTACGAAGCTACCAATATTTTCTTCTCCAATCATATAACTCATCTTCAAAAAAGCCCTGGCTGTTGCCAGAACATCACCCAGTGCTCTGTGACGATTTTCGGGCAGGATATCTAATCGTGCGAGAATGGTGTCAAGATTATGTCTGCCTCTGAAAAGGCTTTTGGAAAGAGAAATAGTATCTATGAAGTCATTTTTTACTGGAGATAGACCAATATCCAGTGCGTGGTGGTCAAGAAAGGAAAGATCAAAAGGAGCATTCTGGATTACCAGAATGTCATCTCTTAGAAAATCCAGGAAATCAGGTAACACCCTATCCACAGTTCTGGCGTTTCTCACCATTCTTGTAGAAATGCCTGTTAGGCGTGTTATAAAAATGGGTATGGGTCGTTCTGGGTTGATTAGTTCTGAGTAGCAATCCCTTTCATCTATTACACCATCTCTAATTCTTAAAGCTGCTACTTCAATGAGCCTTGCACCACGATGTGGACTTAAACCTGTGGTCTCTGTATCGAGTATGACAAAATTTTTGTCTTTTAGACCCATTTTGTTCATTTTACAACTCCTCAATCAACTCACACACAATGCTGACACCGTGATCTATGGTTTGATTCGGCGGCAGGAAATCAGGTGTATGCAATCCTTTTTTCACATTGCCTTCACGACTTCCAAGCCAAAACATTAACGATGGATATTTATGACTAAAAAAACCAAAGTCTTCACCATACAATTTTATCTCAGACTCGAATATTTTATAAGAAGGTGAAATCAGTTCATGAAATTTATCAACCATAGAATCATCGTTCACAACTGTTGGGTAATACAGCATATATTCGAGTTCATGCTCAACATCAAATACATTTGAAATTCTTTCTGCAAGACGTTCAATTGTTTTATCGATAATATCTTTCACTTTAATATCAAGAACGCGGTAGACACCTTCAATTTTTGCATGAGAAGGTACCACATTACGTCTGTCACCGGCTTCTAATTTTCCTAAGGTAAACACATACCTCTCTTCATTGGGAACGACCCTGGATAGTTCGTTGTGTACTGTTTGCACAAATGACGTAGCTACAAACAATGCATCTTTCCCCAGATGAGGCGTTGCAGCGTGAGCGCTCTTTCCTTTGAAGGATATATCAAAACCTGTGGGACTTGCAAACATTACTCCTTTTCTTATACCAACAGATCCAAGGGGGAAATCGTCCGTTACATGAAGCGCAACAGCCTTTTCAATTGCATAATTGTCGAAAAAACCGGTACTGATTATTGGCTCCGCTCCGCCAGGACCTTCTTCAGCTGGTTGAAAAAGGAACAGGATGTTTCTTTTAGGCCTTTTTTCTGCGACATATCTAATTACACCGTAAAGCACACTCATATGGATGTCATGTCCGCAGGCATGCATCCAGCCTTCACGTTTTGACGCGAAGTTGATTTTTGTTTCCTCCTTGATTGGCAATCCATCCATGTCCGCTCTCAACAATAGAAAGGGATCATTACTGACTCTATACTCAACGACTATGGAAGTACCAAAAGGCCTGTGAATTTTAAAAGGTTCTGGGATTGAACTCAACGCATTAAGAATAACTTTAGCTGTATTATGTTCCTCAAAACCTGATTCTGGATACTGGTGTAATAAATGTCTAAAATCATGTAATTCTTTGCCCATAAATATCACCTCGAGGTATATACGATATAATTGTATTAATCGAATAAATACTATCATATATTCGGATCTACACTGAGGTGTACCAATGGAAGATAAAGATAGCAAACGCAAGGGAGCACACAAGAAAACAAATTATGAAGAAGGTATTAGAAAGGGTATTCAGTCTGCCTTAGATAAAGCACCGATCCGTAAAGGTGGAAAAATATATCTTACTGATCTCTGGACGATAACTTCCCTACCGGAAGAGATAATTGTCGAAGAACTCAGAAAAGCAAAGGTAAGGTTGCCGGAAAAGGTTGGTGAAGTAGTTGACGACAGAGAGGAAAACAAAAAAACATTACTCTCAAAGAAAAGCCTGTAAGGTTTATGTGGATAGGTGCACTGATTATAGAAAAGTAAAAAGTTCACTCACGAATTTATTTGATAGTGCTGATGTAATAAAAAAATTCAGCAGCGGGGAAAAAGTACTTTTAAAACCTAATATATTACACGGGGCTGCTCCTGAGCGTGCAGTCACAACTCATCCGCATTTTCTTTCGGCGATAATTGAGTTGTTCATGGATATGGGAGTTAAGCTGTTACTTGGTGATTCACCAATTACTGGAGACTTCCGCAAGGAAGTAAAACAATCTGGCATATTGGATGTATGCAAAAGGTACAATGTTAAGCTTTCACCTTTTGAGAAACCTATAGAAAAGAAGTTTAGTGAAGATTCACCCTTAAGCTTTCAGGTAGCAAGGGAAATTGAAGAGGTTGATTCAGTGGTCAACTTACCCAAGCTAAAAACACATTCTTTGATGACCTTGACCCTTGCGGTTAAAAACACATTTGGATGTGTTGTAGGTAAAGAAAAACAGAAATGGCATGTAAAGGCAGTTTCAACTGAAAGATTTGCGAATATGCTGATTGATTTACATAGATTGGTTTCTCCAAAACTGAATATTCTTGATGGCGTAACTGGAATGAGGGGTGATGGACCTTCTTCCGGAGAACCTTTTTTATCGGGGCTTGTGGCTTTGAGTGACAATGCTTTTGCGCTGGATGACTATGTCTGTAAGACCTGGGGAATCGATAAGACCAAGGTGTTAACTGTCCATCTTGCAGATAAAAGGGGAATTACTCCTTCTTATGAAGTGATAGGTGATTTTACACCGAATGAAGAATTGACCCTTCCAAAATCCAGTTATGGAAAGGCACTTGATCTCCTGGGATTCTTTGCAAGGATATTCTACAAGGTTCCCTACATTGACACAGAAAGATGTATCGAGTGTCTTGAATGTGAAAAGCATTGCCCAAAAAATGCTATAGATGTTAGTAAAAAAGATATTAACTATGGAAAGTGCATAAGATGCTATGTCTGTCACGAAGTATGTCCTAATATGTCGATTAGACTCAAGAGAAGATTTTTTCTGTTTTAAATGTTGTTAATCAGGAGGAGATAGTTTATGCGATATGTTATGACTATTGATCAGGGCACAAGCAGTTCCAGAGCAGTAATCTTTGATGAAGACCTTTATCAGGTAGCAGTGGCGCAGGAAGAGTTCGACCAAATGTATCCAAAACCTGGATGGGTAGAGCATAAACCCAACGATATAATTTTATCTGTAATGTCCTGTGTGGAACAGGTTGTAAAAAAAGCAGGAATTTCATTTAACGGTATTTCTGCAATAGGTATAACAAATCAGCGAGAAACTGTTGTGGCCTGGGATGCCAAAACAGGTAAACCTTTAACCAACGCAATTGTTTGGCAGTGCAGGAGAACAGCAAAAAGATGTGAAGAATTAAAAGAAGGCTATTATGAAACCATCCATAAAAAGACAGGACTTCTCATTGATCCATATTTCTCTGCAACAAAAATGGAATGGATGCTAAAGAACATTCCGGAGGTAAAAGCTGCAGCTAAGAGAGGTACACTAAGGTTTGGAACTGTTGATTCGTGGCTTATGTGGAATTTAACACCGGAGCACTTCCACGTAACAGACTATTCAAATGCTTCTAGAACAATGCTGTTTAACATAGATGAACTTCAGTGGGATAAAGAGCTTCTTGAGCTTTTTGGAATAAAAGAGGATTGGTTGCCAGAGCCGATAGATTCTTCGAAAATGATTGGGGCATCCATTTATGGTCCACCGATAGCGGGTATGGCAGGCGACCAGCAGTCTTCGCTGTTTGGACATACTGCTTTTGATGAAGGAGAAATAAAATGCACATATGGTACCGGAAATTTCATATTAATGAATACCGGCGCAGAACCTAGATACTCTGACAGGGGTTTACTCACCACAGTTGGATGGAAAATTGGAAAGGAGATTGTGTATGCGCTGGAGGGTTCGATTTTCACTACAGGCGCTCTGATAACCTGGCTTAGAGACGGTTTGGGGCTATTAAACAGTGCAGGTGAATCGGAGAAACTGGCAAAACAGGTCGATGATAACGGCGGAGTATATTTCTCTGGTGCACTGGCTGGACTTGGTGCACCTTACTGGGATTCGTCAGCGAGAGGTCTTTTGATAGGACTTACAAGAGGGGTTAAGAAAGAGCACATCGTAAGGGCGGTTCTAGAATATGTGGCTTTTAGAACAAGAGAAATTGTTGAACTAATGGAAGAAGAAAGTGGTCTTGAAACGAAGAAGATGCTTGTGGATGGTGGAATGACAAAAAACAATTTTCTTATGGAATTGCAGTCAAAGGTTATGGGTGTGTCACTGGACCGAGCCGTTACAAGAGAAACTACGGCATTGGGAGCAGCATTGCTTGCAGGTTTGGCTGTAGGAATCTGGGATAAAAAAAAGCTAAAGGAAAAGAGACGTAGCGAAGTAGTATTCACACCCGATGGTAAGGAAATGGAGGAAGAGTATAAAAAGTGGAAAAAAGCCATGAAACGATGCATGAAGTGGGATTGCTAGATGAAAAGCAACTAAAAGACTTTGCACTTTCATTATCGAAGGATATCGAAGGTGGAGAAGTAATTTTTCTCAGAGGAGAATTGGGAAGCGGTAAAACAACCTTTGTTAAAGGTTTTGCCACAGGTTTTGGTATCGATGAAAAGTTAGTTAGGAGCCCTACCTTTACTATTGTAAATGAATACCCTGGAGCCACTCTTGAATTGGTGCATATAGACCTGTATCGCTTGCGATCAATTGAGGAGGTTATAGAGCTTGCCATTGAAGATATTATAGACGAGACCACGGTAACGGTGGTAGAATGGCCTGAGTTATGTGAAAAATTGTTAAAGAATAATATAGAGATATTCTTTTACCATTATGATGAAACACACAGAGAAATAAAATTGAAGTTACTTGATGATAGAACGTATAGTAGCACCATGAACTGGTTAAAAAGTCATGTTCAGGAATAGTGATATAATTGGAGGTGAAATGATATGTCTAAAAAATTCCAGTTGTTAGAACAGGCTAGCAGTCAGGAAAAAACGATAAAAATACCCGATAAACTTCCTGCAATAGCCACACGCACAAATATGCTGGTGTATCCATCATCAGTCATGCCCTTATATGTGGGTAGAGAAAATTCTCTTTCAGCCCTTGAGGATTCCATAGGTAATTACGGACAGTTGTTATTCCTGGTTTCACAAAAGGATATCACAACAGAGAACCCGGCAAGAGAAAATCTATTTGATGTTGGAACAGTAGCAAGGATAGTTCAGTTAATGAAGATGCCAGATGGAAACTACAAGATTCTGGTAGAAGGATTGGAACGTGCTAAAATAACGAAAGTTCTGGAAGAAGAAGCGACATTTTTGTTTGAAATAAAAGTTCTGAAGCCCAAATACAGAATGACCAAATCCTTGGAGGCACTTATAAGGAAAGTTCAGGAACTTGCAAAGAGATATGCCGGAATGAGCAGACGGTTTCTTGACGAGGTTACTAAAGCGCTTGAGGATACATCAGATGCGGATAAATTTGCTGATTTTGTTTCCTCCCTTCTTCCTCTTGAGCTGGAGGAAAAACAGGAATTACTGGAACTGGTTTCTCCCAGAGACAGATTGAACAGGCTTCTTGAAATACTTACAAGAGAAGTGGAAATTTTGTCTCTTGAAGAGGAACTGGACAAAAGGGTAAAGCAAAAAATCGAGCAGAATCAGAAGGAATATTATCTGAGAGAAAAGTTACGCGCTATACAAGAAGAACTTGAAGGTGAAGAAGACGCTGAAATAAGAGAAATAAAGGATGCTCTTGAAAGCAAGGAATATCCGAAAGAGGTCAAAGAAAAGGCAGAACATGAAATTTCAAGGCTGGAGAAAATGTCCCCCTATTCACCAGAAGCTTCGGTTGTTAGAACTTACCTTGATTGGCTCCTGAAACTTCCATGGACAGAGGAAACTGAAGACAAAATCGATATAAAGGAAGTCAGGAAGGTACTTGACAAAAATCACTACGGTTTAACCGATGTGAAGGAAAGGGTTCTGGAATTTCTGGCAGCGAGAAAATTTTCAAAAAATCTGAGAGCCCCAATTTTGTGCCTTGTAGGACCTCCAGGAGTGGGTAAAACATCTCTGGGACGTTCCATCGCTGAAGCCACGGGGAGAAGATTTGGAAGGATTTCCCTTGGCGGAATGAGAGATGAAGCAGAGATCAGAGGGCACCGAAGAACATATGTTGGTGCTCTTCCGGGAAGAATATTACAGACGATTCAGAAATTAGGCACTCGAAACCCTGTTATGATTCTGGATGAAGTAGAAAAGATGGGAGTTAGTTTCCAGGGAGATCCAGCTTCAGCCCTGCTGGAAGTCCTGGATCCCGAACAGAACGTGGATTTCACAGATCACTATCTTGAAATTCCCTTCGACTTATCCAGCGTTTTATTTATCACCACAGCAAATGTAACGGATACCATTCCGCCGGCACTAAAAGACAGAATGGAACTGATTGAAATACCTGGCTATACAGATGCAGAAAAGAAACATATTGCCAGAGACTACATATTACCTAAAATATATGAAGAGTACAACACCAGTAAAAAAACAGTATCAATTTCAAGTGCGGCAATAAAAAGAGTAATTAGAGAATATACCCGTGAAGCAGGTGTAAGGAATCTTGATAGAAACCTATCTAAAATCCTGAGAAGATCTCTCTTGCAACTGGCAGAGGGACAGAAAAAAATCAAAATAAGTGTTAGAAACATAGAAGACTTTCTTGGAGTTCCCAAATTTAAAGATAGCGATCTTATCAGGAAACCTGAAGTAGGTGTTTCAACGGGATTGGCCTGGACAGCAGTTGGTGGTGAGACCATGTACATTGAGGTGTTGTCGGTTCCAGGCAAGCAAAAACTTATTTTGACTGGTCAGCTTGGAGATGTGATGAAGGAATCTGCACACATTGCACTAAGTTTTGCAAAAAAAATCTGTGAGAATCACAAAGACTTCTTTGAGAAGCACGATTTCCATGTTCACGTTCCCGAAGGGGCCGTTCCAAAGGACGGTCCATCTGCCGGTATAACGTTGATCACAGCAATAGTGTCAGCGGTTACAGGGAAGGCTGTAAAGCACGATGTTGCCATGACTGGAGAAATAACACTCCGAGGCAAAGTTCTTCCCATAGGTGGCCTCAAAGAAAAACTGATGGCAGCATATCGCTCCAAAATGACCAGGGTGCTTCTGCCTTCAAGGAATAAGAAGGATCTGGAAGATGTGCCCAAAGAAATAAAGGATAATCTTGAGTTCATATTCGTGGAAAACGTTGAGGATGCCCTCAAGGAGGTACTTGTAGATTGAACAAGATAAAGAGTGTAAAACTTGAAGCCACAGTTTTCACTCCTGGAGATTATCCAGCACCGAAGGAAAAGGAAGTTGCTTTTATGGGGCGATCAAATGTGGGAAAATCCTCCCTGCTGAATAAAATATTCGGGAGGAAAATGGCCCATACAAGCTCAAATCCTGGAAAAACTAGATCAATTAATTTTTTCACAGTTAACAGCATTTACTACTTTGTTGACCTTCCAGGATACGGATATGCCCACGCTTCGAAAAAGGAAGTTCAACGCTGGCAGGAATTGATTGTTAATTATTTTGAAAACCGCGAATCGTTAAATCTGGCAGTAATGCTTATAGATGGCCGACATCCATTACAGAAAAAAGACTTAGAAATGCTTGAATGGCTTAAGGCTTATACAGTACCATTCATAGTGGCTGAAACAAAGATCGATAAATTGTCTCGCAGTGAAAGGTTCAAAATGAACAAGCTACACAGTAAGGAGCTTATTGAATGGGACTCACCACTTTTAATACCTGTCTCAGCTAAAACGGGAGAGGGAATAAATAAGCTACTGGGAATACTTATATGAAAATTAATGCCCGCTATGGCGGGCATTCTTTATTCTAAAATCTTTCCAAAAACCGTAATAGGTAACTCATTTATCTGTTTCCAGTAAAGTCCTTTTTTCTGTTTGATGAACTCCCCTGGATTCTCATCCCAACCATATTCCTTTATCACGATCCAGTCGTTTCTGGATACACCATCGTTAACTATAAGGTAGGAGAAAGGCAAAAATTCTATTTCAGAAGTCTCCTTTATACCATTTACGTAGATGTCCAGTGTTACGGTAAACATCTCATCAGGAATCTCCATAACAATTTTGAAGTCTTTGTCATCATCAGATAAAGCGGCATTTAATATGGTTGCATTACCAGAAACATCATATTCGCATGAATCTACAGGAAATTCAAAATTATATATCAACTCTGCTTCTTCACCGGCAACAACATAAGGTGACGGTTGATCCTTTAGTATTTTTTCAACGATTGTTACCGTTGCTGATTTTGCTAGTTTTTGCTTGCTATCATTCTCAGTTAAAGTAGCTATGTTGCTTAAATAACAAATGTCAGAGCTAGTACTATCGTTGGAAAGCGTAACAGAATATTCCAGCTTTGTGGATGGTTCAGTAATATGCCAGGTTCTTGACGTTACATCCGGTTCAATTTGAAAACCTTCAGGTAAATTTGTTATTTCATCCTCTATCGATGAAGCTTCGTCTATTGAAATTTCAGCGGTTGGTTCGTCAGGTAAAATGGCATTTACTGAGTTGGTTGCAATGCCATCTTCGGAGGTTACCGTTGAAATTAATGTGTATTCCAGTTTTTTCTCTTTTGTTACGAAAGAAAAACTGTATGATACGTCTTTGCCAGGTTCTATTGTTTCTGCCCCAGAAAGTGTTTTTGTTTCTAGTTTAGAAAGCTCTGCTGTTACTTCGATATCATTCACTGTGGTGGAACCAGTGTTTGAAACAACAATGTTTCCCGTTATCGTGTAGGTGCTATCCATTGTCTCCTTTTCATCTCTGGTTGCTTCAATGATATATTTAATTATTTCTTCCTCTCCTAAAATAAGTTTAATGACTTCTTTGTCTACAGACTTGATAAAAGACCAATCATAATCTTTTTTAATTGTCCAGGCAACATCAGCACTGATTCCCACAACAATATTGGTGGCAGTTGAGTTCAGTTCAGCGCAGATCTTTGTTTGATCTTCTGTAATATATGTAAGGCTGGGTCCAGGTGAACCATCGTAAAATTCTGATTTAGGTGAACTGTCTGGAGTAAAAGATGTGTTATATGTGCTGCCAGGAAAAGGGTCGCCATCCGAACCTCTGTCTCCCTTATATTCATCGAGAGCGTTATCGTTATCAGCTTCTACAACATGAACCTTTCTATGCTTATCGTCTGATTGTCTTGCCTGTTCATCAATGTGGTAAATTAAAAGTCCGTGTCCGGGAAGGGCACTATCATATCCTGTTTTCTGCCTGTTTTCAAGTAGAAAGTATTCGATGTTCTTTCTAGCAGGATTGTTGTAAACCACAATATCTTCATGTAATTCAACTTCATCGAAAGTTAGAGAACCATGGAAGTTGTCAAGCACTGAGGGATTGACCCACTCAAGTTGTAATTTGCTCCATCCTGTTAGATGTGCAGGTGAATCTCCAGGTACATTGTGATAATTCCAGGAACCATGACCCATAAGTCCCCAATCTCCTATACCATCTGATGATGCATCTGTATCGTATAGATCAGGAAGGCCTAATCCGTGCCCCAGTTCGTGACAGATTACGCCGATTGTTGTAATATTAATCTTTTCTTCCCAGTCGAGTCTTTCAGGTTGCATTGTGTATCCTCTGACTTCTACACCGTCATTTGTTTCGTATGAAATAGACGATTTGTGCGACCAGATATCTGTATGGTCTCCAGAGAACTCCTGGCCCTGCCCCTGATGTATGATTATCAACGAATCTACATTACCATCGTGGTCGTTATCGTACTGTGAATAATCAAGGTCTTCATCTCCGTAAATCGCTGCTTCCAAGGCCAGCTTATATGCCCTTGAAGAATAATAATTATGACTTTCGGGAGCGTTGTACCAGCCAACAACCTCGAACTGAATATCGAGTTTGTTATACGATGTTTCTTTATAATAATCTTTTACGGAGTTTTCCATTCCGTTAAAGACCTTTTCAAAATCCGATAAATCAAAGGAAGTTGCTGTGTCAGAGAAATTGATAAGCACCACAGGAAATTTCAATGTTCCCGTGGTAACCGTTTGCTTTTCATATTCAACCGGTTTAGCTGTTTTCCTAAAATATTCTTGAATATCAAATTTGCTTGATGGAGGTGTATCCTTTTTAACCAGGTTTCCTGTTGAGCTAAGCGTGCCTTTTTCTTTTAATGAAAGATATTCCCACCATCCTGTATCTGGATTTTTCATAACTGGATAACCGTTGTAAAGTACAAGGTGGGCAAATTCATCTCCAATCTGATGAACCATGAAGGTTGTACCATCAGGCTGAGAAAGCTCAATTATTCCTGGATAAGAAGGAACAGAAAAAGCAAACACTGTTAGAAATATTATTACTAGAGTCAACGTATTTTTCTTCATATCATTCTCCGTCCTTCATTGCTTCGATACGGTCAATAAAATTTTCATCAACGATTTCATTAATGATGTCACCATATTGATTAGAATCTGTTAGCAGCGAGGATAAAGCTAAAGTTTTCAATAACTCCTGTTTTGATAGCGGATCGGGAATATAATCTACTACTATTTCATTCTGTTCATCAAGAACAAATAGTCCCATATTTATTGAATCATTTAATTTTCCCATGGAAAGATAGACAAGAGATAATCCGGCTTTTTTCTCACTGGAATCATTTGCTTTTATAAAATCTTCTTCAGCTTTATCATTCATGCCCTTTAAATAATATGCCCAGCCTCTACCTTCATAGGCGCTGGCCTTTTTCTCAGGACCGCTAAATAATCCCTCAATAATATAACTGAAACTATCTATCGCTTCTTCAATGTTGTTTTCTTTTAAACTGTCAAAACCTTTGTCAAGTGGTTTATATGATGGTACGCATGAAACAAGCGCAAAAACTGCTATTATTAATAGAAGGATAGAAGTTACATTTCGTTTCATCAGAACACCTCCATTACAATTTTACATTATTACTTAAAAAATTGCTTTAGATAAAGTACGCAGGAGATGTAAGAAAATGGATATAGCTGTTTTTGGCAATATTAACATTGACATCATCGCATTAATGGAAAGAGAGCAGAAGTCGTCAGAAGAACAGAGAATTCTCAATTATCAGCTTATGCCTGGTGGTACGGCTGCTAATACAGCCATTCAGCTTAAACGACTTCGAAACCGTGTGTTCCTCAATGGGGCTGTAGGAAGCGATATTTTTGGTAATGTACTGATAGAAAAGATGAACGAAGCAGATGTTTCTGCTGAGGATGTTGATATTTTAGAGAAAGAAAAAACGGGTTTGTGTTTTGCTGCTGTTCAGGAGAAAACTGGATACAGATTTCTCCAGACTTTTAGGGGTGCCAATGAATCCTTCAAACCGAAAAAAGAAAACTGGAAAGCAGTGAACCACTTCGCAGGAATGAATACATTCCAGATCAAGGAAGTTGAATCCTTTATGAATTATACTTCAGTTAATACTTACACACCTGGTGGAATTGTGAGTTTTGAACAACCTGAAGAAATCGTTGCAATGAGTGAAAGATTCAGTGTGATTTTTTTCAATGAAAAAGAATGGAACAATGTAAACAGTGCCGGTAAAATCAGTTCAGATATAGTTGTCGTAACAAAAGGGAATAATGGCGCTGAGATTGTTGGAGGGCCCCAGCATAAAGGATACGATTTGAAAGTAAAGGATACGACGGGTGCAGGAGATGCTTTCTGTGCGGGTTTCCTCCATCTTTATGCAAAAAAAGCTCCCTTAATAGATTGTCTTGCATTTGGGAACATACTGGGAAGTTTGACGGTAAAAGAATATGGTGCCCAGGGCACCTTTAAATATAAAGATATTATCAATTTCACCAAATCGAGTGAACCAAAGTTGCTTAAATATTTAGAAGGGGCTGAATAACAGCCCCGGAGTTTATTGTCAATAATTTTCCACAAAAAGCTCAAAGAAAGCTTTTGGATGTTTACAGGCAGGGCAAATTTCTGGTGGAGCTTTCGCTTCCAGTATGTATCCACAATTTCTGCATTTCCATAAAACCTTCTCATCTCTTTCAAAAACACGATCATTTTTTACATTTTCAGCGAGCTTCAAATACCTTTCCTCGTGTTTTTTCTCAACCTTTGTTATCTGCCTGAAGGAATTTGCGATTTCTCTGAAACCTTCTTTTTCAGCCGTATCAGCGAAATTTGGATATAGTTCTGTCCATTCCTCATTCTCTCCAGCAGCAGCTGCGATGAGATTTTCATATGTTCCACGAAGATCAACAGGATAATCAGCATTTACAGGAAGCTTTCCCGGAAGTTCATCAAGTCCTTCAACTATATGTTTAAAGAACACTTCGGCATGTTCTTTTTCATTATCCGCAGTTTCCTTAAATATTGCGGATATTTGTTCAAATCCTTCTTTTTTTGCTTTTGAAGCGTAAAATGTGTATCGATTTCTTGCCTGAGACTCACCTGCAAAAGCTTTCATAAGGTTTTTAAGGGTCTCTGTTCCCTTTAAACTCATTACTTCACCTCCAAAATTTTGGTGTATAAAACCATTATATCAATTTGAATTAATTATTAATTAGGAAATTGTCTAATTAATTCTGAGTGTCGACTTCATCGTTGCTCACACCATATTTCTCGTCTTCGACGTTTCCTGAGGGTTCTACATGAACATGTACGTCATATATATTCTTGTTCTTTTCTTTAATAGTCTCCTCAACGTTCTTTGCTATTTTGTGTGCTTCTCTGACTTGAAGTGACCCATTGACCTCAATATCAAGTTCCACAAGATACTTATAGCCCATTTTTCTAATTCTAACTTTATGAGGGTTTCTTACTTCATCCAAATTTTTTAGTGACTCGAACAATTGCCTGTAAACATCGTTTTTTTGGTCAATACCATCCATAAGTTCCTGGCTGCTTTCCTGGAAAAGTTCAACAGCATTCTTTATAACTATAGCTGAAACAAACATACCCAGCAGTGTATCTATGATAACCAAATCAGTAAAATAAATCACCAGCATGCCTGTGAGGACGGACAGAGAAATTAAAATATCATTTCTCATATTGTATGCATCCGCGATAAATACTGAACTACTAATATTTTTCCCAACTCTATACTTATATCTAAAAAGGAAGAACTTTGTTGCAATCGAAACAGTTGAGATCACTATTATAATTCCTATATGCTTTATTTCAGGTATACCTTGAAACAATCTTTGAATACTTGTTAGAGCAAGCTGACCGCCGGCGAAAAAAATTATCATAGATACTACTTTGGTTGCTATCGTTTCAGCACGCTCGTGTCCGTAAGGATGTTCCTTATCTGGCGGTTTTGCTGAAATTTGAGTTGATACCAGTGTTATTGCAGAAGTGATTATGTCTGAAGCCGAATCTACACCATCTCCAAGTATGGAAACACTGCCACTTAAAAATCCGAAAGTGATCTTAAAAAATGCAAGAATGCTATTTACTACTATTCCTATAATAGAGGCTTTTTTTGCTATCCTGTTTCTTTCCAATTCCATATTTTTTCCCTTTCTTGAACTACCAGGGGTATAACTTTGTCTAAGAGTCGAGCTTACCCCCCCATAAAATTGTACCTATAAAGGGCTGATTTAATCAGCCCTTTTTTCTACTGCTACAGTAGAAAAGGGAAGAATCTCCAGATAGTCGTTTCCACTATTTATCGTTCCACAAATTTCAACTGGTGTCCCTAACTTATTTGGTATTTTTTTCCTGTTGACAGAATAATTATAGTATAAACGAACTGTATGATTACTGTTCTTCAGAATAATTGAGAAAAGATCTTTTTTTACATTGATAGCAGTAATTGTTGCTGAATCAATCCATTTTCTTTGTGCCCTGAAACTCAGCATTTTCCTGAATTTGCTGAAATATGAGTCAAGTTTTTTCTTCTGGTATTCAAGTGAAGTACCTGAATAGGGGGTGTTTTTGTTAGTTGCCTTCCATTCAGTTTGGAACGGGCCAGTTCCTCCTTGATACCAGGGGAAAGGCTCCAAAACTTCTTCTGTGTAATTTTTATGGTACTTACCTTTCATGCCAATCTCTTCTCCGTAATATATGCAAGGTATGCCAGGGAGGGTTAACAGAATGGAATAGGAAAACAATGTTTTTCGCTTGCTGCCCTTCATATAGGTGAGCGTTCTGGACATATCATGATTATTAAGAAAATTAACTGGGATATATTTTTTGTTAATCAATGTTTTGCTAATTGCCTCGTAGAGACGTTCTGGATTACGATCTTTTACGCTTTCTTTTATGGCGTATGATAATGGGAAGTTAAAACCCGCTCCAAAAACATCTGAATAACGCTCAATCACTTTTTGCTCATCCCAGACTTCACCAATGAAGAAAGGTTTTTCCTTGGACTTCGACATAACTTGTACAAGATTCTTCCAGAAAGAAAGGTTTTTTTCATGTTGATATTCAAACCTGCCCTCGTCTATAGAAAAATCGAAAATATGTTTGGCGGCGTCAAAACGAAAGCCATCAAATCCTTTACTTAACCAGAAAATAGTTATATTCTCAATTTCTTTTATCAACAGCGGGTCTTCATAATTAAGAGAAGGAGAGGTTGGACCAAAAAGAGAATAGTACCATTTATTGTTGAATTTTCCCCAAAGACTGTGCCCGTCCCACGGACGTTTTGCCATTAGCCATGCTCTATTATTTAGATCCAAATACCAATTTTTGAAGGGGTTCTTGTTGTATAAAAATCCTTTGAACCATTCGTGATTTATGGATGTATGGGTCAGCGGTAAATCTAAAATGACTTTAATATTTCTTTTATGAGCTTCTTTTAGGAATAATGATAGATCATCAAAATTGCCATATATGGGATTTACTTCATAGTGATCTGAAATAGTATAACCGTGATAGGATGGGGATAACATAACAGGCATTAACCATATTGAGTCAAAACCAAGGCTTTTCAAGTATTCCAGTTTCCTGGTTGCACCATGAAAATCACCTATTCCGTCTCCGTTATTGTCCGCAAAGGAACGCAGATATAGTTGATAAAACAATATTGGGATTTCCCTCCTGTGAACGTTTACATAGATCAATTATAGCAGGGTAGTGTAATCACTATTATGATAAAATTAAACTTATTGGAGGTGAAATAGTGTACATAGAAAAAATTGTTAAAAAAGGTGAAGAGATGGATGCCAGTGATATACATTTAACAGTAGATCAGAATGTTATGTATCGTGTAGATGGTAACCTTGTACAGGATGAAGAATTTATAGTTGAGAAACCTGTTATGAATAAACTAATTGATGAACTGCAGTCTATGTCTGATAGAAGATTGAAAAATGTTGATGAAAGCGAAGTCGACTTTTCTTTTAGTTTTGGTGAATCCAGAATACGTGGTAATCTATACTTTTCTTTAAAATCTCCGGTAATTGCACTTCGTATAATTCCTAGGGATGTCAGGACTATAGATGATCTGGGTTTGCCAAAATTGTTTAAGGATTTTTGTGAACCCGATAAGGGTCTTGTTCTTGTTGCGGGACCAACCGGTAGCGGAAAATCAACCACTATCGCTGCCATGCTTGAATATATTAATGTGAGAAGACAGGTTCATATGATAACCATCGAAGATCCTGTTGAATATGTTTTCAAGGGACAAAAGGCACTGATTCATCAACGTGAACTGGGAGGAGACACACATTCCTTCTATAACGGTTTAAAATACGCTATGAGACAGGATCCGGATGTTATTCTGGTTGGAGAAATGAGAGATTCAGAAACAATGGAGCTGGCAATGACTGCAGCAGAAACCGGACATCTTGTTTTTTCAACCATACATACAAATTCAGCAGCAACAACCCCGGAACGTATTGTAGGCGTTTTTCCTCCACACCACCAGAATCAGATCGCTATGCAACTGGCTAACACATTGATAGCGGTTATTTATCAGAGACTGTTGAAAAGAAAGGATGGTAAAGGCAGGTTAGCAGTAATAGAAATCATGGTTGTTAACCAGGCCATAAGAAACCTTGTTAGGGAACAGAAATTCCATCAGATTGATTCCATGATGCAAGCAGGTGGAAAATTGGGCATGGTAACCTTTGATGATGCTTTAATAAAGGCATATAGAGGCGGCATTGTCACCAGGGAACAGGTAAAGGCTTTTGCTAGAGATCCGCAGAGTATTTCCAGGAGGTTAATTTGATGGATCTTGACAAAATAGTGAGGAATTTCAAAGAAAAACTGAAGGAAGTGGAAAAGGAATTATCAGACCCTTCGGTTATATCAGATAGCGACAGGCTAAAGGAATTGAGTAAAGAACATTCAAGACTCAAGACAATTTCTCAAATATACAACGATTTAAAGAGTAAAGAAGAAGAAATCGATGGATGGAAAGAACTATTGGAAAGTGCTTCGGAAGATGAAGCTGAAGAAGTAAAGCAAACAATTGACAGCCTTAAAAGAGAACGAAAAAAACTTGAAATGGATCTAAAGTTGCTCCTAGTTCCTGACAGAAACAGTGATCGAAATACAATAGTTGAGATTAGAGCAGGAGCAGGTGGGGAAGAAGCTGCGCTGTTTGCTGGAGATTTATTCAAAATGTACACACGTTTTGCAGAAAACAGAGGATGGAAGGTAGAACTGATAAATTCCAATGAAACCGATCTTGGTGGTTTTAAGGAAGTGGTTTTTCACATAAAAGGAAAGGAAGCCTACACGATAATGAAGTATGAAAGCGGCGTTCACAGGGTTCAGAGGGTTCCGGAAACGGAATCAGGAGGAAGAATACATACTTCCACTGCCACCGTTGCTGTTCTTCCTGAGGCTACAGAGGTTGATGTTGAGATAGATCCTGGTGATTTAAGAATAGATACTTACAGAGCTTCCGGAGCTGGTGGACAGCACGTTAATAAAACCGATTCAGCGGTTAGAATAGTTCACAATCCAACTGGAATAGTTGTAGCCGTTCAGAGCGAAAGGTCTCAACATCAAAATAAACAAAAGGCTATGAACTTTTTGAGAGCCAAGTTATATGACAAAAAGGTTAGAGAACAGGATGAAAAGCTTTCGAATAGAAGAAAAACTCAAATAGGAACAGGGGATCGGAGTGAAAAGATCAGAACGTATAATTTTCCCCAGAACAGAATAACCGATCACAGGATAAACTTTACCACCCACCGCCTGGAAGATGTGTTGAATGGAGAATTAGATGAAATTATTGAAAGCATTACACAAGAAGAGTTAAAGCTCAAACTCCAAGAACTGCTTAAAGAAGTAAATAACTAAAAAAGCCGGGTTAACCCCGGCTTCAAATTCTTTCTACAAACACTTTATCAATCAGATTCATAACATCATCATATTTACATAATTTAGTACCGGAAGTCATTGTGGCAGCTGAGCTGGCAGCGCCTGCCATTTTCAGACAGTGTTCAGGCTCACGATCCATTTCACGATACATGCAGTAGACCCCCAGAAATGTGTCTCCCGCTCCAACAGAACTGTCTACCTTGACTTCGGGTACACTTACTTTGAATATCGAACCTTCAATAAAACAAATAGCTCCATCTTTACCCATGGTTAGAAGTATTTCTTTAATGGAGTACCTTTCGGAGGTTTCCTTCAGGGATTCTTTTATTTGTTCTTCACTGTTTTGTTTATTATCGATTAGTCTCGAGAATTCATGCAAATTTGGTTTTATGCCATTTGGAGAGGCTTTTACTCCCTCAAGTAATAACTTACTATCCGCGTCAAAATAAACCTTTGCCCCAATTTTGTTTGCGTTATTGATTATTTTGTAATAAAAATCATCGGGTAAACCTTCAGGAATACTTCCTGCAATTAGTAGATAGTCTCCTTTTCTCAAAAGGGTTTCAATATTTTTTATAACTTTTTTTCTTCAGTTTTATCGATGGAAGATCCGGGGACACTGAATCTGAATTGATTTTCTTTTGTCTGAAGAATTAGATTTGTTCGGGTATTATTGTTAAGATTCACTGTGGAGTATACAACACCTTCTTTATCGAGCATTTCCATTATCTGTCTTCCGGTATCACCACCAAGAAGCGTTATTGCAACAGAGTGCCCCCTCATTTCGTTTATCGCTCTAGAAATGTCGATCCCCTTTCCCGCGGGGTAATCAATCATTTTATTTACTCTTATGGTATCGTCTTTTTTAAGTTTATCTATGTAATAATACCTGTCAAGACAGGGGTTCATGGTGAGAGTCAGGATCATTATTATTGACCTCTTCTGAACGTCTCGGTCCTGTCTTGATCCTGTTGTATTTTCATGAACCTGTGTTTGGCGTCTTCCGCCATTTTCTCAAGAATGCTCTCCAAATCGCTTGTTTTGAAAAGATTTTCTACTTTTTCATGTAAAGGTTTTTCTAGGTAGTAGGGTTTCTCTTTTACTGGAGTAAATACGATATGTT
This sequence comes from Kosmotogaceae bacterium, assembly GCA_049975465.1. GTDB lineage: Bacteria > Thermotogota > Thermotogae > Petrotogales > Kosmotogaceae > JASMTM01. The sequence continues at coordinate 37,230 of JBNGCV010000008.1, forward strand.
CTATGTTTCTTTTTTTAAGATCAACGTCGATTCTGGAAAGAAATTCGAAAACATGGTCAATGAAAACATCACCAACATCAGACGTTGTTTTTGCATCGTTTAGTTTTTCACGGTATTCATGTTCCATTTCGTTATAGTGCTTGATAAAAGAGAGCTTTTCACCCATACTGTCACCTCCGTAGAAATAGTTGTTACAACCTGTTAAATGCAAGATTCACATAAGCCAGTGACACTATTACCGATGTTTCAACACGTAAAATTCGTTTTCCAAGTGACATAAAGCGTCCAGAATTTCCGAGTTCATCAAGCTCTGTCTGATTGAAGCCACCTTCCGGGCCAACTATGATTCTTACGTTGGTATTCTTAGAAAGACTTTCTATAACATTTTTAGGTTGTGTTCCAGAAGGGTCAAGAATTAAATCGAAAGAACCTTTATTATCATTAAGTGAGCTGGTAATTTCAAACTCCGGGAAAAACGGATTGATACATTGTTTAGACGCTTCTATGATTACTTTTTCTATTCTTGTTATTTTCCTTTCATCAAATCTGGCTACAGAACGATCTGAATGAAAAATCTCGATTCTGTCCACCCCAAGCTCGGTTGCTTTTTCCAGGGCTATTCTTAATGCAGGCCATTTTGTGGCAGCAATTGCCATGGTTACCACTTTGTTGTCATGTTTTACTTCATCTTTCTTAAGAATCTTTCCCGTTGCTTCTTCTTTATTTAAACTGGTTAATTCAAATGTGTAAATATTACCTTTTCCATCAAGTCCTAAAAGTCTTTTACCAATACTGGCTCTTGTAACTCTAAGATGATATGTTTCTGTCTGGTTTAATTTTACATTATCTTTCTCTGGAAATACATAATATGCATTGGCCACTTAGCCGATTACCTCCGTACCAATATATGGAATAAGTGCATCGGGCACATCGATACGACCATCAGATCTCTGGTAGTTTTCGATTATCGCTATTAATGTTCTTCCTATGGCAAGTCCCGAACCATTAAGAGTATGAACATATTTGATCTTATTGTCTTTGTCTCTGAATCGCGTATTACAGCGCCTCGCCTGGAACTCTTCTGTGTTACTGCACGAAGAGATTTCTTTATAATCTGAGTAGGAAGGAAGCCAAACTTCAACATCGTAGGTTTTTGCGGATGCAAAACCAAGATCTGCTGTACAAAGCGTAACCACTCTGTAAGGGAGTTTCAAAAGTTTGAGAACCTTTTCAGCATGGCCGGTCAGCTCCTCCAGCGCATCGTAGGATTCTTCAGGTTTTGTAAACCAGACGAGTTCAACTTTATCAAACTGGTGAACACGAACCATCCCGCGAACATCCTTTCCATGACTTCCTGCCTCTCTTCTGTAACATGGGGTGAAGGCAGCATACTTTAAAGGTAAGCGATCCATTTCAAGGATTTCATCTTTATGTTGTGCAACAAGTGGAACCTCTGCAGTTGGTATGAGAAACATATCATCCGGATCTGTTCTAAAAGCTTCTTCTTCAAATTTTGGGAGCTGTCCTGTAGATAGCATGGTCTCTCTGGTTACTATATGAGGAGGCAGAACCTCTTCATATCCATGCTCGGTAGTGTGGAGATCCAGCATGAAATTCTGTAACGCTCTACTAAGCTTTGCAATTTGTTTTCTCAAAAGAACAAATCGGGCACCACTGAGTTTTGCTGATGTGTCAAAATCTATCATTCCAAGTTCTGGGCCAAGATCCCAGTGAGGTTGAACATCGAAATTAAATTCTGGTATATCGCCCCAGGTTTTTACAGTAATATTGTCTTCTTCAGTATTACCTACCGGAACGCTCTCATTGGGGATATTGGGTAAATGAAGTACCAGGTTCTTAACCTTGTTATCTATACTTTTAGCCATTTCGGATTGTTCCTTTACACTGGTTGAAATTTCTTTAGCTCTTTCTTGAAGCTCTTTGGCTTTCTCATTATTTCCTTCCCGCTTTTCCTTGGCTATTCTTGAGGAAATCTGATTTCTCTCAGCCTTCAACTGGTCAGATTCAGATATTGCTTTTCTTCTTTTTTTATCGAGTTCAAGGATTTCATCAACTATGGACATATCGATTTTCCTGCTTTTCAGTCCTTCTTTAACTCGTTCCGGGTTTTCTCTAATGAGCTTCAAGTCCAGCATCTCAATCCTCCTCTAATGTTATTTGTAATTCTACATTTTTTCCTTCAAAGGAATCGTCCTGTGTGTTATACCAGAGCTCAGACGCCTTTATTTCACGATTGTTTTTCTTGTCAAGTACAAATACATCGTCTTTTAAATGAAATCTATCTTCGTTTGCGAAGTATTCAAAGAAAAGCGCTCTGGCTTCCATATCACCTTTATAGAAAATGATTATCGGAGAAAAATCTTTTTGACTCTTTGGAAGAGAATTGCCTTTATAGTATTCTTCTTCTAGCTTGAACTCAATGCTTTTAGCTCTTCTTATATTGATTTCCTGATCATCTTCAGTATTTATCTTTGCAACGACATTATCTTCAAGGGTTCCTTCAGATGTATTAATGTCGTAATTGAGTCTCATGCCAGTGGCTTCACCAGTTGAAAAGATTATGTGAGTTAACCCCGAAGTGTCAAGATATCTCCATTCACCGTTACTCGAAGTCAACGTTGCTTCGTCTGTTACCACGGTGAACTCTTCTTCCTTCTCTATATAAACGTTACCTGAAAGCTTTGTTTTTTCAGCCGAGCTAACAATATTGTCAGCGGATATCTTTATAATACTCGTTGAAAAAGTTGTTACTGCTAAAAGAAAAAGTACAGTTATTATAGCAACTGTTTTTTTCACATTTTTCCCTCCCTATCATTGTATTGTTCCATAGCTTCAAGCAGGCTATTGAGAGAAGTTTGAAGTTGTTTTTTGCTTCTGCCTTCCATAATGTCTAGAATATCTTCTAAAAATTTAACACGTCGCTCAATAACCTTTTCTATAACTTTTTTACCTTTATTTGTAATATCAATTATATAAGCCCTTCGGTCTTCCCGAGATTGCTTCTTTCTGACAAATTCTGCTTCAATAAGTCTATCAACCAGTCCGGTGGTCGTACTTTTAGTAATTCCAAGTGTCTGACTTATATCACTCATTCTCTTTTTTCCGTGAAAAAAGAGAATTTGCAAAACATCAAACTGCGCTGGTGTAATGGGGAAATTCTTTACAACCTTACGCCCTTCTCTTTTAATTCTTATATATATTGAACGTAAGATCTGCTCAGTCTTAGAAGCCGAATCCTCTTGAGTATAGTTCATAACGTATTTCACACCTCCCGAAATTATTACTTAAGAAATTATAACACTTGAATAACACTCAAACCTCTATTATTGTATGGAACGAAAAGGGTTTTCAATTCTAGTATAATAAATATATAAAATTATTTTATGATCTTTGTATGTTAGACTGTAAAGATCTATAAATGGGTCACATTTTGCAAAAGGCTGTGACAGGGGAACATTCAAATGAAAATAAACCTCAATGAGTTCGATAAACCGTATGTGAATACCTTCAAATTGATAGCTGGCGTGGATGAAGCAGGAAGAGGAGCCCTGGCGGGTCCCGTAGTAGCAGCTTCGGTCATTCTCAAGTCAGAGATTGAAGGTATAAACGATTCCAAGCAGCTTTCACCAAAAAAACGTGAGCTGCTGTTTGAACAAATATTTGAAAATTCCATCTTCAGTGTTGGTATTGCTACACCCGAAGAGATAGATGTATATAATATTTTAAACGCCACAAGAATGGCTATAAGAAGAGCTGTGGTGGCGATGAAACATAAACCAAAATATCTTCTGATAGATGGAAAGAATCTTTCAGTGGATGAATATCATGGGGAATGTATAATTGAAGGAGATTCTAAAAGCGCCTCAATTGCTGCGGCTTCCATTCTTGCCAAGGTATACAGGGATAGACTTATGATAAACCTTGACATGCTTTATCCTGAATATTGTTATGCTTCAAATAAAGGATATGGAACGAAGAAACATTTGGAAGCTATAAAAAAATACGAACCAACTATCTGGCATCGTTTGACCTTTCAACCTGTCAGGAACTGCTTGAATAAAAAAAGTACCGATGAATGGCTTAGAATTGGTGCCATTAGTAAAAGAAGATTGTTCAGGTGCGGTTATCTTTAAAGGAGGAAAAGTGTGAAAGAAAATGGTTTTGATGAACTTATAGATGTTATGAGAGTTTTGAGATCGGAAAATGGTTGTGAGTGGGATAAAGAGCAAACCCACGAGACGCTCAAACCATATATGATAGAGGAAGCTTACGAGGTTTTGGAAGCCATAGAAAATGGTTCAGATAAAGAATTAAAAGAAGAACTCGGTGACCTTCTCCTGCAGGTGATATTTCATGCCCAGATTGCGACGGAAAGGGCTGCCTTTGACATATATGACATTATTGAAACCATTAAGGATAAACTAATAAGAAGGCACCCGCACGTTTTTGGTGATTCAGAAGGTTATTCATACAGACAGTGGGAGGAAATAAAAGCAGAAGAAAAGGGAAAGAATATGAGTTCTTCCATTGGGAAACTCAATATGGCTTTACCAGCACTAAGTTTAGCAAGAAGGGTACAGGAAAATGCAGCAGCTGTGGGTTTTGACTGGACAAAAATTGAAGATGTTGTAGAAAAGGTTCACGAAGAACTGGGAGAATTAAAGGAAGCGAGAAAGAAAGATGATAAAAATGAAATTGATGAAGAAATGGGGGATCTGCTTTTTGCCATGGTAAACCTCTCACGTTTCATGAACATAGATCCTGAAGTTTCGCTCAATAAAGCGACAAAGAAATTTATGAACCGCTTCGAGGTACTCGAGCGTCTTATAAAAGAAGATGGTAAGAATATTAGCAATATGACACTGAACGAACTTGATAACTATTGGGAGAAAGTTAAGGAGGGTAAAAGAAAATGAAAAAGTCTGTTCTATTACTGATTATTGCACTTCTGACGACAGGAATGATATTTAGTACTGAAGGTTTAAGTCTGGAAACGCCAGTTGCTACAGTTAATGGTGATCCAATTACTACAAGAGAATTTTATGCGGAAGTTATGCCTGTTTATGTACAGATTTCTCAAAAAACCGAAGAAATTGATCCTCTTTTTTCAGAGCTATTAACCAACGCGGCTGAAGGCGAATCATTACTTAAAGCCTATGAAAAAAGAGTTATTGATAAAATGATCAGGGAAAAACTCATTGTGCAATATGCGGTTCATAAAGGTCTTTTTAACAAAGAAGACTTTGATAAGTGGTCCAAGGAGATTAGTGACTACATAAATAATAGTCTGGTTGAGAATGATTTGACAAGAGAAGAAGCTGATTCTTATTACACATTGAAAAAAGGCTATATCGGTGGTCTGGAAACCTACGAAACATATCTGACCAACAGCGTAATTTTTAACAGAGTCTTTGAAACACTTGTGTCAATCGTTACAGAAGATGCAACTGTTACAGATAAAGAAATGCAGGAATACTACAATTCCAACAAATCCCAGTTTGTTAAATCGGAAGAGAACATTGTAGTTACCATGGAAATATTCGATACTTTTTCAAAGGCGTACAGTTTTCTTACAAGAGCACAGGACAGCACTAATCCTCTTGAGTTGTTTACTAGAGAAAAAAGTGAGCTTACACGAAAAGACCTATCATCCCTGGAAGATAAAACAGTACGTGAGCTTTTCAACAACTTCGAAGAAGGTTTGTTTGATAGCGTGGTTAACATAAACGGGATTTTTACTGTGCTTTATCTGCACGAACACAATGCCGGAGGTTACAGCAGCTTTGAAGAAGTACTGGATGAAATTGAGAAACAACTTCTTGAAGAAAAACAGCAGATATACTGGGAAAATTGGTTAGATAAAGAGTTTGTTCCATTTAGAGAAAACGCTGAAATTCAAGTATCGGATGAATTCAGCGATTAGGAGTGATATCACTTATGGAGAAAGTTACAGAAGAACATATTATGGAGGCGCTTAAACAGGTCTATGATATGGAAATAGGTTTTGACATAGTGAGTCTTGGTTTAATATACGGGGTTGATATAGATGAAGAAAACAATGTCAAAGTAACCATGACACTTACAACTCCTATGTGCCCACTTGCCGGGTTTATAGTTGAGGAAGCCAGGTCAAAGGTTCAAGAAGTTGAAGGAGTAAATGATGTTGATGTCGATTTAACCTTTGACCCTCCCTGGTCACCTGAAAAAGCGTCAGACGAAATCAGAAACATAATGGGATTGTGAAAACAAGGGAAATTTTCTTAAAATCTATAAAGAAATTTGAAGATGCGGGGATAGAAAATCCCCGCATTATTGTGTATAACATGATGGAAAAATTTCTTGGCATTTCTAGAAATAAAATATTTTCTGATGAAGATATTCAGGAAAATGACGAAAAGATCAAAATATACAGGAATGCGCTGAGAAGGATTATTTCCGGGGAACCCTTTGACTACGTTGTTGGAAAAGTGAATTTCCTTGGGACTGAACTGAAGATTGATCAAAGAGTTTTAATTCCAAGACCTGAAACGGAAGCGCTTGCAGAAATAGTAATCGATAATGAAAAGGGATTCAAGGGAAATTTCGCAGACATTGGAACTGGTTCGGGAGCAATTGCCATTACTCTTGCAAAAACCTTTCAGGGCAGTGTAATATACGCAACCGATATCTCCGCTGGGGCTCTTGAACTGGCGAAAGAAAATGCTCGGTTAAATGGAATAAATAATATAAATTTCCTGCAGGGAGACTGTCTAAAACCATTGAAACCATACTTAGAGGAAATTGAAGTGATCGTGTCGAACCCGCCGTATATTAGAACAGATCTGATCAAAAATCTTGATGAGAACATTACAAAGTATGAGCCTCTTGTTGCACTTAACGGAGGCAAGGAAGGGTTGGATTTCTATAAAGAGTTAACCGCTGAATTGGCAAGCAATAAAAAAAGAATATATCTGGAAATTGCAGATTATTCTGCTAGTAGTATTGCCAATATGTCAAAAGATTTAGGATATTTTTGTGAAATAATTAGGGATATTAATGGTTTAAGAAGATATGCTATTCTTCATCCAGCAAGTCTATGATGTGTTTCGAAAATACCTCCAGGTCACCATCAATTTTTAAATCTGCAATGCTGTCGAGCCCACTTTCACCTCTATTTACTATTATCAATTTACTGCCATTTCTTTTAGATATAAGGGGAAATTGAGCGGCTGGATATACTACCAGAGATGAGCCCAGGGCGACAAATAGTTCTGCATTGATACTAAGCTGTTCTGCTTTATTAATGGCATCCACTGGCAGCATTTCTCCGAAAAAGACAACATCGGGTTTTATCAAACCACCGCAGCTGCATTTAGGGGGATTCTGCTTCTTCAATATTTCAATTAACTCTTCTTTGGAGTACGATTTTCCACAATTTAGGCACAAGAATTTTGAAGTATTACCGTGCAGTTCAACCACATTGTTAGATCCAGCCTTTTGGTGTAATCCATCAATGTTTTGAGTTATCACAGCTTCAAGATAACCGGCTTTTTCCAATTTTGAAAGCATTTTATGTGTCGTGCTTGGTTGCTTTTCATCGAAGGAGTGAACCAGATCAAATGTTAATTCGTAATATTTAGCAGGATTGTTCTTAAAGAACTCGAGATCAAAAATGTTATTGGGAAGCCTTTTATATAAACCGTTTGGCCCTCTAAAATCAGGAATACCTGATGCGGTTGATACACCTGCGCCAGTTAGGGAAACGGTGTACTGACTTTCTTCGAGGTAGCTTAAAAATTTCTCAGCTGCCCTGCGAATTTCCAAACTTATCCTCCTTCAACTGTGAAAATAACTTCAGGAAATCTTATTTCACCTGTTCCTTCCCAGATAAAGATATTACTTTGAGGACTATAAGTGGGTTCAGGGTCTACAGATAGTGTTTCAGAATTAGGAGGCAGTAAAAAGGTGAGCTTTGAATCATCCTGGAGATCAATATTGAGATCACCTATTGAAGTGTTTATTTGCCCATTTTCAACACTGGCAAAACCCTTAATCACTGAATATTCTTCTACTTCAACTCTATCGCCGGCAATCTGGGTAGCTGTTGAAGCAAAGTCAGATACTACCATTGATCTTGGAAGGTCTTTAGATATCTGGTCTACCGACTGCTGAAACTCAGATATTTTCGTTTCTTTATCTTTATCAAATTGATCTAAAAATTGCTCTATTTGTGAGGGCTTATCGAATTTAAGCAACATTATACTTTGCATTACTACAGTACCCTCAGCGTCGTATTCATATTCACTATCGTATGAAACCGTTTCAACCTGGAGCCTGTTTGAAAGCGTCATAAAAATATTAACAGCTGTAAAAGCTACCACAACAATTACAATTATTATAAGAATTTTGTTGAAATTCATCTTAATCCTCCTAACATAACCATTCAGTTTGCATTTATAATTATGATACCATTATTTGTGATAAAATATCAGTGCAGATTGTATGATTTATATTATTATATTTAGTTTTAGAATCTACCCGGTTTTTGGTTTTCGCAATTCGTCGGAGGTGTTTTTATGAGGATTGTAAGCGGGATGAGGAGTACTGGCGAGCTTCATTTAGGTAATCTTATCACTCTCGACAGATGGATTGAACTTCAAAATGAAGGCAATGATTGCTTCTTCTTTGTTGCGGATTGGCATGGCCTTACTTCCCATATTGAATCGACAAGCAAATTTGAGCGATGGATATACGAGATTGTGAAAATCTATGTTGCTGCCGGTATAAATGTGGATGATTCAGTCATCTTCATTCAGTCGGCTATCAAAGAACATGCAGAATTGATGTTGTTCTTTTCCATGCTGGTTTCTGTTCCAAGGCTTCAAAGAATGCCAACTTATAAGGATCAGCAGTTGCAAATGAGTGATAGGGATCTTTCAAGTGCCGGATTTTTACTTTATCCGGTACTTCAGGCTGCTGACATCCTTGCCTATAAGGGAGAAGCTGTGCCCGTAGGTGAAGATCAGCTTTCTCACATTGAGATAACACGCGAGCTAGCCAGAAGATTCAACACTTATTTTGAAGAAGTTTTTCCCGAACCAAAGCCCATACTTTCAGAGGTTCCAAAGCTTCCCGGAACTGATGGAAGAAAGATGAGCAAAAGCTACAACAACTTTATTCCTGTTGACAACGATGAAGAGAATCTTTGGAAGCAAATTGCTCCCATGACAACAGATCCCGCTAGAATTAGAAGAAAAGATCCTGGTAACCCTGATAAATGCCCGGTATGGATGTATCACAAGGCGTTTACCAGAAGTACAGAAGAAAGAGACTGGGTAAAATGGGGATGCAAAAGTGCAGGTATAGGCTGCATAGACTGTAAAAGGCTCCTCTTCAGTAATCTAAAGACCAGGCTGGAGTCCATTTGGGAACGACTCAGATTGTTCGAAAAGTCGCCAGAAAAGGTTGATCAGATCATTTCTGAAGGCAACAAAAGAGCACGTGAAGTCGCCTCTAAAACCATGAAGGATGTTAGGAAGGCGATGAAACTAAGGTGGTGAAAAATGAGTGAAGAAAAATTAGTTTTCACTCTCCCCGAGTTTGAAGGCCCTCTTGATCTGTTGTTGTTTCTTGTTAGAAAGCACAGAGTTGATGTTAGACAGATACCATTGTCTGTAATTGCGGATGAATTTGTTGCTCATCTGGAAAAGATGAAATTTCTGGAACTCGAAGTGACTTCAGATTTTCTAATTATGGCTTCCACATTGATGCAAATGAAATCCAAGGCTCTTCTTCCAAGGATGAATTCAGAAGAAGAGCAGGAGTTTAGCGAGCAGAAACAGGCTTTTTACCAGCAGGTAGAGGAATACAAGAAGATAAAAGACGTTTCAAAAAATCTCCGACACAGGCTTTACGAATCTTATTCGAGAAATCACGTTAAGGCTAATACCCTAGATATCGAGAAAGAAGTCGAAGAGCTTCCCGAACAGCTTACGGATGCATTTAAAAACATAATGAAGGAAACGATTGAAAAAGACAGGGTTTACACGGTTAATGCAGAATTGTTTAGTGTGGAGGAGAGAATGAACGAGCTTGAAGAGAGATTTGAAATTTCTCTTATCACTGAACTTAAATCCTTATCGGGAAGGTTGGAAATAATCGTCACTTTCCTGGCAATGCTTGAGCTGGTCAAACTTGGGAAGTACACGCTGGTATCGTTGGAGCCCGAACCGCTGTTCAGAAGGGTCGAGAATTGAACGACGATAATCTCAACAAAAAAGCTGCTGTAGAAGCCCTAATATTTGCTTCAAGAAGGGGTGTAACGCCAAAAAAAATAGCCAAGATCCTCAGAATGAGACTTAATCAGGTGATGGTTCTCGTTGATGAGCTAACGGAAGATTACAAATCAAAGGACCACGGCGTTCAGCTGATGAGTGTTGAAGGAAAACTTCGCTTCTATACAAAAAAAGACTTACAAAGTTATGTTGATAGATTGACCAAAAGACCACTGGTAAAGATAACCGATACCCAGATGGAAGTACTTGCCATTGTAGCTGTACAAGGACCACTGACAAGAGTAGATGTCGAATTAATGAGAGGAAAGAGTTCCCAGGCGCAGCTCGCAGAGCTACTAAAAATGAGTTTGGTAAGACGTACCAAATCAAAATTACCGGGTAATCCTTATATGTACAAGGTTACAAGCAAGTTTTACGATGTATTCCAGATAGATGATGTGTCTGAAATTGCTGAGAAGCTTTTTCAAAAAAAGGAGAGTGAAGACGAGTCTGAAACTTCAGAAATTTCTTCAGAAGATGACGAGTCTGTCCAGGAGGAAAGCGGGCAAAGCGATTAAGTCTGGAGTAGTTAAGGTAGATGGAAAAGTCGTTACCGAACCGTGGTTACAGATCGAACCTCAAAAGAATACAGTTGAGATTAATAACAAAATCATTAAAAGTGAATTTGAGAAAAAAGTTGTTTATGCCTTCAATAAACCATCAGGAACAATTACCACGATGCATGATGAGAAGGGACGCAGTTGCATTGGTGACTTTGTTAGAAATAGAATTAAAGAAAACGTTTTTCATGTGGGCAGACTGGATAAAGAAACAGAGGGACTGTTACTTTTAACAAATGACGGCGAATTAGCAAACAAACTTACCCATCCTTCTTCTGAGATTAAGAAGACCTATTTGGTAATGATCGATTCAAATATTACGAAATCAGAGTTGAATAACATTAGGAATGGAGTAAAACTAAGAGATGGCCATGTTACTGCACGATCAAAAGTTGAAGTACTCTCTGTTACAGATAAAGGGACACTGGCAAAACTTGTTATCCACGAAGGGCACAAAAGAGAGATACGAGAAATGTTTAGAATCCTGGGGAAAAAAGTGATAAAACTTAGAAGGATCGGTATTGGCAAATTGTCTATAAAATTAGTGCCTGAACCCGGTAATATAAAACTACTTTCGCAATCCGAAATCGAACTGCTCTTCATGGAACCTCCTTGAATCAATGACTGAGTGATTCGAAGTAGTTTGTGATTTCAAATCTGATTTCTTCCTTTTCAGCTATTTGCCGTGGCAACAACAAATGTATTGTCTCACCATTAACGTCAACTTCAGCAAGGGTCTTTTTTGCATCAATAAGGGTATAACCATTTATCATACCTACGTTGTTACCACTATCGATAAGAATATCTTCTGGTCTAAAAACAATATTTTTCAGTTCATTGGTCCCATAGGGTGCAAGCATTTCCATAACAAAAATGTTTGGTGGATTTTTGTAAAGCTCCCTGGGATTGCCTTCTGAAATGAAATTACCTTTATTCATAATGTATAATTTATCTGGAATCGCCAGAGCATCTTCGGCCTCAGTTAAAACAATAAGGACGGATCTTCCAAGACTAATCAAAAGCTTTTTCACCATACTTCTAATTTCTGTATGTATTTTCTTGTCGAGTCTTTCGAAGGGTTCATCCATCAGGATAAGATCGAATCTTTTCACCGTTTCTCTGCCCAGCGCTGTGAGTTTTTTAATACCAGCTGGTAGTTCTTTTGGGTTTTTCTGCAAGTATTCCGTGAGCCCGTTTAATTCTTTGGCTTTTGCTTCAACTTTTTTATTCAGTTCTTTGTCTTTTGTTATTTCTAGAGGAAAGGCAATGTTCCTGTATGTGTTGTAATGAGGAAATATCGCATCGTCCTGAAAAATGAAAGCAAGATTTCTATCTGCAGGAGACGTTTGTGTAACTTCTCTATCATTCATGAAAATCCTGCCAGTATCATATGGATGAAGTCCAGCGATAGTTCTAAGTAACAAAGTTTTACCGCATCCTGAGGGGCCCAATATCCCATGTATTTTATCCTGTGGAACTTCAAGATCTATCGGACCTATTTTATAATTACCAATTGTAGCCCGGAGATCCTTTACTTCTAGTGCTTTCATTTTTTCACCTCCTGTTTATAAAAGATCCTTAACGTCGATTTCTCTTGAGGATTTGGCGGAAAGTAATGCTGATTCTATAACGGCAAGATCTTTTGCTGCTTCCAACACATTGCCAAGCTTGTTTTCTTTCTTACCCATATAAACATCATAAAAATCATCAAATTCTTTCTTATAGGAATTCTCTTTTGGTAGATTAACAGTATCTTCGCTTTTTTCGCTGTTCAAAACCAATTTCTCGTTACTTTCTAAAACTATTTCTCCCTCGGTTCCGATAACTTTTTTTGGATTCTGTTTTGTATCAAGTCCAAAAGAAACAGTATAATTTCCTAAGGCGTCATTTTCAAATACGAAGTTTGCTGTAAGTGTATCGGTACTACCAAGGTATGTTCTCACTGTTTTCTTTATTGCTGTTACGGATCTTATATCACCCATAATCTGCCTGATGGCAGCTATGTGATGTACCCCACCATCGGAAATGAATCCACCAACGTGTTTGGGATCCTTTCTCCACTCAGTATTCACATATTTGGTATCTTTCCCTGCCAGCTTCACTTCGTTCCAAATCATTAAGGAAGGTTCACCTATTTCACCGGATTCTATCAACTCTCTTGTTTTTTTGAATGAACTAATATGTCTGAAATTTTCAGCAATGTAAACTATTTTTTCGCTGTTTTTCGCTGACGTTAGGACCTGCCTTGCCTGATTCATGTTTGCACCAAGTGGCTTTTCACAAATTACGTCATAATTATAATCCAGAGCTTTTTTTATGAATTCAGGATTCAGATATATGGGTACAGTTATATCCACTACATCTATAAGATCGGATTTTAGGAGTTCTTCGTAATTATCTAAAACTATTGGACGTGGTTCGATCATATCGGCAAGTTTCTCAGCTTTAGAACGCGTTCTGCTTGCAAGAGCTGTTATCTCGAATTTTTCAGGGAGTTCCTTTAATGCAGGAAGATGGAGGTCTCTAGCAGCTATACCAGTTCCAACAATACCCAGTTTGATTTTTTTCATATTAATCACCTCTATTACTATTATATAGGTATGAAACTTCAAATCTAACGTTTTAACTGAACACATGATCACATCAGTTAATGCTGGTACAGAACACTACTTTTAGATATCCTAATGATAAAAGAGGACGCTAATGCGTCCCCATGATGTACTTTATTTGCTTGATCAAAGTTAATTATATTTTCTGGCTATGGTCACATTAGAAAGAGGTACAGTACATTCAGTTGCGCTGAGAACAACTTCCCAGTTTTGACCGCCATCTTCTGTGCGTAATATTTTCCCAAACTGGGGATATCCAGCTGAACTTCCTGTAATCAAAGCGTTTTCGTAATCTAAAGCATCAATACCCATCAAAAAAGTATTCTCTGTACCGGTTGCTTCCTGTTCAATCCAGCTTATGCCAGCATTTGAGGTACGAATAATAGTATCAAAGTCACAGGCGGCCCAGTAAGTACCGTCGTCGAGCATTATTAAAGAGTTAAGATCTTTCCAGAATAAAGGGCCCCCGGTTACCCACTGTTTTCCACCATTAGCGGTAACTGCATAATGTCCTTTGCCTCCGAAAATCACAATATGTTCTTTATCTGTTGCTTTAACACCTATCCAGCCAATGTTGTCATAACCATTTGGAAGGATAATTTCTTCCCATGTTTCTCCACCGTTTTCTGACTTTAAAACTATGCCCTGGCGCTGAGTAGATTTATTACCAACCGCGTATATCAAATCACTATCTACAGCGTGTATTCCCTGTATTGAATATTCTGAAGCACTTGCTGGAAGATCATGAATTGTCCAGTTTTCTCCACTGTCATTAGAAGATACTATCAAACCCTTTTCTCCGCTTAACCATACGGTACCTTCATGAATAGAAATACAATTAAAAGCTGCAACTGAGGCTACGTTTGTCAACTCAATAATCTCCCAGTCGTTGCCACCATTAAGGGTTTTCATAACGAGCCTCCCGGCACCAACAGCCCATACCTTTTTGTCATTAACAGCGAAAATATCATTAAGCGGGTTACCTTCTGGAAGAATATCTTTTCCCTGCCTTTCCCATGTATTACCAGAGTCTTCTGAAAATAAAAGCATTGCTTTTCCATCATTGCCGATTTGCCCAACGACCCACGCCAGATAGTCATTTGGATGTGAAATGTGTATGCAACCATTTACAGCGAAGATTGAAAATAAAGTCAATGTAAGTACCACAATTAAGCTCTTTTTCATAACTTCACCAACCCTGTAAATATTTTAAAAACTTTTCTTGTTATAAAATACCATAAATGAGTTTCGGAATGATGTTTGGTATAGTGTTAAATATGAATCTTTAAATGAAATAAATTGAATGAGGTGGAATTATGAAATGGCAGTGGAATAACTGTGTTATTAGTGATGAAAAAGAAGCGCTGGATCAGAATCTAATAGTTAACTATATTATAAACGAGTCATATTGAGGAAATGGTCGAACAGAAGAGCAGATTAAAAAATCTATAAAAATTCTATGTGTTTCGGGCTTTATACGAATGATGAAATGATAGGATTTGGAAGAGTAATAACAGATTACGCGGTGATATATTATCTTTGTGACGTATTCGTTGTTGAAGATCACAGAGGCAAAGGTTTGGAAAAAATGGCTAATTGAGACAATTATAAATAGCCTTCATTTGAGAAATCTAAATGGTTTTTTTGAACACGAAAAATGCCCATAGTCTCTATAACAAATTCGGTTTTAAAGATGCCGGTGATAGTGCTTTGGTCAAAACAAATAACTGAGGTTTAAATAAAAACTGCAACTGCCAACATAACCTTCATATAATTATTCAGAAAAGGGATAACTGTTTTTGAATATTTGATTTTTAAGACTTGACATTACCAAAAATAATATAGTATAAGCTATCTATCGATAGGTAGGTGATTCGATGAAAACAAAAGAAAAGATTCTGAATGTGTCACTGAAGCTCTTTAGCAGTAAAGGTTACAGTGGAACCAGCATGAATGAAATTGCTGAAATAGTTGGTATAAAAAAGCCATCACTCTACTTTCATTTTAAAAGCAAAGTTGAAATTTTCACGAAACTCTTCGAAGTGGTAGTGAATGATCATATGGATGAAGTGGAAAAGTTACTTGACAGAATAAAGGATCATTCAACTAAAGAAAAACTTTACGGTTTTTTCAAAGGCTATCTTGAGTATTGTAAAGAAAGCGATTATATCGAATTTTGGAACAGAATGTATTACTTCCCACCTATTGAGTTTCAAAATGAAATATATAAAAGAACAGCTGAAATTGAGTGCAATATGGAAAAAGAAATTAAAATGATAATTGAAGACGGAATAAAAAATGGTGAAATAAAAAAAAGATGATTCTAAAAAAATATTGATATCGTATTATTCCATGCTGCTGGGATTCATGCTTTCTCTAAATGATTATAAAGGGAAGACAATTGATAACGATGTAGATAGATGCATGGAATTATTCTGGGATGCTGTAAAGAATGAGAAGGTATGACATGCATATAAATACTTATATAAACAGAAATATAATTTCAGGCAATACAGAAATAGATGTTTTGAGAATAATTGGAGACCGAATCAGCAAGCGAAATAGAAATAAAATTAAGAACTGACAAACAAGAGGTGCAAAATGTTGAATACCTATTATGTGTTTGTTATAGAAACAGAAAGAAGAAGCAAAGACAAAAAATACTTTCAGTAAAGAAGAGAACATTACGAATTTGAAGAATAAATGTCAGCCAATGGACCAAGCGGAGCGTT
>JBNGCV010000009.1:0-53092 GCA_049975465.1 Kosmotogaceae bacterium
TAGTAGTTTTTTGTAATTTTCGGTGCTTTTTTTAGGTCCGTGAACATGTATCACATATCTGGCTTTCATTTTACCAGCACCAGTTACTGCCACCTCAGAAACGTTAAGAGGCCCCTTTTCCGATATATATTCATCGCTTTGTTTCTGAATAGACTCTCCACCAGCTCGCGCTATGGCTCCAGCAATACCTCCACCGTGTTTTAAGTGTCCATTGGCAGCATTGACAATGGCCTCTGTTTCTTCTTCTGTGATATCTTTCTGAATTATCTCAAGTACGCGATCGTCATTCAATTTAATTTTCTTCATTTGTTTTCACCACCATAATCCTTGAGATCGCCCCATAATTTTGATAAACGCTCTCTTATAAACTTCTCTTTCCCTTTATTTGCCGGGTTGAAGAAAATTTCATTTTTAAGCTCTTCCGGAAGATATCTTTCAAGAGAAAATCCACCAACAGAATGAGGATAGGTGTAATTTTTTCCGTAATCCATTTTTTTCATCATATCTGTCACGGGATTCCTTAGTTTTAGTGGTACAGGCACATTTGGTTTTTCGCGAGCTTTCTTTTTAGCTTTATCTCTTGCCTCTATTACGGAATTGCTCTTTATGGCTACCGATAAATATATAACACCTTCTGCAAGATTCAATGTGCATTCCGGAAGACCTATTCTTTCTACTGCCTCAAAACATGCAACAGCAATTAACAGCGCTGTCGGATCAGCCAGCCCAATGTCCTCTGAAGCGAAAATTATCATCCTCCTTGCGATAAATTTTGGGTCTTCGCCTCCCTCGATCATCCTCATCATATAATAAAGAGCAGCGTCTGGATCGCTCCCTCTTATGCTTTTTATAAAGGCAGATATAAGATCATAATGTTCCTCACCCTTCTTACTGTATCTCCCCCCAGGAATTAGTGAAAGTTCTTTCATTAATTCAACGTCCACGCTTTTCTTTTCAAGTCCTTCTGCACTTTCAGATAATGTATCCAGAATATTCAACGCAATCCTTGCGTCTCCTCCTGAGTTCTGAGCTATTATTTCCAGAACATCGTTATGAATGGTGAGTCTTTTCTTTCTTAGAATTTCATCCATTTCCAGGGCCTTTTCCAGGAGCTCCACGATATTATTTTCATCGAGTTTTTTCAAAATAATAAGTCTACAGCGTGAAAGCAAGGCCGAATTTACCTCGAAACTTGGATTTTCTGTAGTTGCACCTATCAAGACAACTGTACCACTTTCAGTAACAGGCAAAAATATATCCTGCTGGGCCTTGTTTAGTCTGTGTATTTCATCAACAAACAGTATCATCTGCTTACCATGATTTTTCAATGCTCTTGCACGTTCAAAAATTTTTTTGAATTCACCTGTCTTTCTGGTAGTTGCACTGAAGTATATATATTCATAGTCTAAGGATAGATTGTTCCTGATTATTTCTCCAATTGTTGTTTTACCCGACCCAGGTGGTCCATAGAGGATCATTGAAAAAAGCTTCTCCTTTTCCAGAAATTGCCTTATGATCCCTTTACTACCTGTTAAATGTTGTTGCCCTACGATTTCGTCCAGACTTTTTGGCCGTACCCTTTCACTCAGTGGTTTCCAGTTTGTTTCTGAAGTACTCAACAGTTTTCACCAACCCGTCATTTAGCTTAACATCAGGTTTCCATCCTAATTTTCGGGCTCTATCGCACTTTAGTATTGACCGCTGTAAATCACCCGGTCGAGGATCAGAATATGTAGCTTGCTTGCTGTAACCTGTAATTTCTTTAAGTTTATTAAAAAGCTCATTAACTGATGTACCATGACCGGTTCCAATATTAACAAGATCGTTTTCCCATTTTTCCATGGCAAGATAATTTGCTTTGGCTACATCAGAAACATACACATAATCCCTTATATTTTCTCCATCTCCATAAATTGTTGTATCTTCATTTTTTAGCATCCTGTTTGTAAATATTGCAACAACGCCTGCTTCTCCATAGGGATCCTGTCGTGGACCAAAAACATTGGCATATCTTAGTGCAACATATTTTAAATTGTGCTCTTTCGAATAAAAATTAAGATAATTTTCTATTGAAAACTTGGCGATTCCATATGGCGAAAAAGGATGCGGTTGTTCATTCTCGGAAGTAGGTACTTCATTTACATCATCACCATAAATGGCTCCACCAGTCGAAGAAAAAATAATCTTTTCAACGCCATATTTTACACATAAATTTAAAATATTCAGCGAACCCATAATATTAATTCTGGCGTCTTCAATGGGATCTTTAACAGATTGTGAAACGCTAATCTGAGCAGCAAGATGAAAAACATATCTCGGTTTATGCAGACTGAATACTTTCTCCATCATTTCATTGTCAGTTATGTCCTGTTGATAGAACAACGCTCTTGGGTCGAGATTCTCTATCGAGCCTGTTGAAAGATTATCTACCACAATTGGTATTTTCTTTTCTTCAATAAGCTTCCCCACTACATAAGAGCCTATGAAACCTGCTCCACCTGTAATTAAAATATTTTCTGCCATCTGCACACCTCATTTCACTTTAACTGTGATAATTCTCCATTATTTAATACCTCATCATACATCTTTCTAACCATTTTAATATCTTCCCATGTAAGATACTTGGGTGAGCCCGGGTCCTTTTTCGGATTTCTCAACAAATAACTGGGATGAAACATTGGAAAAAGTTTAACATCATCCACCCAGTTACTCAATTTTCCTCTTTCTTTTGTTATGGTAACTTTCTTCTTATCTGAAAAGAAGGTCAACGCGGTAGATCCCAGTGGAATTATTATCTTCGGTTTAATTACTGACAGCTGAGCCAGCAAGTAGGATGAACAAGTTCCCATTTCTTCCTGCGTTGGGGTCCTGTTGTTGGGCGGTCTGCATTTTACAACATTGGTTATATAAACATCTTCTCTTTGTAGATTTACAGACTCCAGTATCTTGGTAAGAAGTTTCCCCGCTCTTCCAACAAAAGGTTTACCTGAAGCGTCCTCGTCTGCCCCCGGACCTTCACCAACAAAAACAACAGGGGATTCAAGGGAACCTTCCCCGGGAACAACCATATTCCTTCCTTTATAAAGCTCGCATTTCCTACATTCTCTAATATTCCGTTCAATTGCCATCATTAACTGTTTCTTTTTTGAATATTCTTCCACTTGATCACCCCAAAATACTAAAATTTGAATTCGAAGAAAAACTTATCATCTATATCGTATCCTATCACGAGGTATTTGTCTTCCAATGCCTTTATGTAATATTTTATACCAACACTCTGAACAAGATGTGAAAATCCTTCTGGTTTTAAGTTCAATTTCAAAATTCCTTCAAGAGCCATGCAGTGAAGATCAAAGTATAAAGGAAGATTATTGCTATTTAATTCCACCCATTTTAAGTCCGAAAGAGAAGACCCGATTTCAAGATACTTGTTTTGTTCTGTATAGCTAAAGGTAACGTGTTTCAACAAAATAGACTTGGTAATATTTACCGAATTAAGATTTATTATAATTCCAGGTTCTTCAATATGTAGTTCTGCTGAAAAACCATAATTACCAAAAGCGCTTGTATTTCCCTTGAAGAGAGTTAGTTCCTTAAATGATAATGTATTTACGCCTATGGAGAATTTTCGAGACTTTTCTTCACCCGCTTCAGTGGCAGCAGTTGTTGCAAAAAAAGCATCTGACATAGAAAAACCTTTATATTCAAGATTTTCTATCGAAAGAATCGCAAACGTTCTTTTGTTGTCCTTTGAAAGTTCACTGCTAAAATGACTCTCCGGAAAAGGATAATTCTTATCATAGTCTCTAAAAGCAGTTTGAGTATCAAAAATGGCATTTTCTATACTTAAATTACGTATAGTTAAATTTGTAAGTTTAAACTCAAAGCGTTCTGGCCATTTTTTCTTTTTTAGAATGTATGGATAATAGGTGCTGAATCCAAATCCGTTATCACCTATCGTTACATCAACTGAAAGTTCAAAGTTAAATCGTTCATAAATTTCTTCCTTCGAAAAATCAAGATTCCATTTTGCTTCAAAATCCAAACCCAGTTCAGAGTTTCCCACACTTAATTTTTCAGTGTTGTTCCAGCTACCAAAAGTTTTTTTAGTCCAGTTACGAGATGAAGCAGTCTTATGATAAAAGGGCCCAAATTCAACCTCTAATGAAAATTCCGTTGAAGTCGGGTTAAGCGATTCAAGTTGTGAGGTTTGCTCATGTTTAAAACCAAAATCTCCAAACTCATAGTCTCCAGAAGTGAAGAGTTCTCCTTCACCAAAAAAAGATAAAAATGTAGCATCAGGAGTGAACAACCTTTCATAATCAAGCTCAGAAACAAACTCCAGATCTCCCGGCCACCCGGAGGCAAAAATAAAATATTCTCCAGGATGCTTGAATTCAAATTTAGATTCATAATATGATAATTCAGGAGAGTAGCTGATATGTGTATCCAGGTTTTCTCCTGGAGAATATCCAAAAACATTATCCATCTTCAGAATGGGTTTACTATCAAAAAAACTATAGCTGGTATCTTCATCTGCTGTCTTTGATGCTTCAAAGGTGATATTGTATTCTGGCTTTAATGAAGTATCAAAGGAAAAAGCTTTTTTTTCAAGAGACAATATATCAAAGGTTTTGCCAATACTATTTTTTACATTAAACAACCAGTTACCTGCATAACCAGCAAAAAATTCCATCTTTGAATCTGCTTCGATAAAACCTTTGTATGAAAGACTGGAAGGTTCAATCCATATATAACGTTCTATTGAAGTAGCAGGGACATCAGTGCTAAAATTCAAACCATATCGTCCATTTAATTTCAACTTCGATTGGAATGCTTCCCACTTGAAGCTGTTTAACGCATTCCCCTTTTTATCAACGGGCATGGTAAGGCTTAGGACGTTTTCTTGTGCATCAAATGAGCTTGTAATATCACCGTTTGTAACGAAATTGCCTGAAATTACCTCGTAGTCATCAAGATCAAAAACAAAATCTTCCATATATTCAGCTTTCAGCAAGTCTTCAAAGGTATTAGTAGCATTTGATTCAATGTTCATCGATAACTCATTGATTGAAAGACTCGTATTAAAAAAACTTGCCTTCGATTTCTTTATTTTTGCGTTAGTACGAAATGTTAGGCTTGATTTTTTCAAACTTTCATTTTTGATTTCAAACAATTTGCCCGTGAAAAAACTCAATCTAAATGTGTCAGAACTAAAGGTAGCATTAGGCGACTCATATTTGAAATTAGTTGGTATCTTCAAACTTACCGGTCCAAAAAACCATGGAGATGTCGGTGTTCCACTGAAAGTATCTTCAAAATAGGTTGCTATACCACCTGAAAGCGACAGGTCAATTTTCGAGCTTTCAGATGTATTATACTTGAAGGTAAAATAATCAAATGATTCAACATTTTCAAGTATCCCGGCAATATCGAAAACGTTTTTTGTTTTTCTCTTATCTTTGACGATTTCGTAGCCTAACTCGTACTCAGAAAAAGGTCGCTTCATTGAATCAGAAACTTTATCTCCAGTAGAGGCAAGAGCTGCTATTTCCAGTTGACCTTTTATTTCAGGAAGCAATCTTATGTATCCACCAAACTCACCAGGGAAAAAGGCATTTTCTATTTCAATATATTCAGCAAGCAAATCAATATCTCCAAGTGGTGTTTCAAAAAATGATTTGATTAAAAGTGAATCTTCGCCACTTCTCCAGTAACGTTCCCAGATAAATGCAAGATTGAGCCACTCTACATCAAGATATCTCAAGGTTAATTTACTTTTCCAATCTTCAAAGGATGTTATCTCAAAAGAAAAGGGACGTCTTTCAGGATCCTCAAGGGAGAAGTAATACCAGGGTAAGTAAAATACTGGAACATTTCCTATTGTCATTACAAGATTTTCAGCAATAATATACTTCCCCTGTTTTACAGTAGCTTCTGTCACATTAAAACGGTAGTGTGGCTCATCATAATCACAGGTTGTGATATAACCTGATCCGGTTCTCAACAATGGAGAGGCATTCATTGTTGATTCACTGTAATCGGTATAAACAAAAAAATCTATTTCTTGTTTTTCATCTGCTTCATTTACTTTTGGAATAGGGAAAGACTGTTTTGTATTTACATTAAAGGATTGAATGCTTTCTCTGTCAAACTCAAAAACAACTCTTTCAGCATTTATAACACTTTCCTTTGTTGTTAGTACAACATTTCCCCAAAAAGTAGCTGATATTGGTTTATCTCCTTCAATCAAAACTGAGGCATTTGAAGCATGAATGGTTACATCATATTCACCTTCAGAATAATTAAGTATTACCGGTCCATGAAGCCTTATCTCGTTACCCCTACCCTGAAAAGATTCTGCTGAAATATTAATATCATATGCGAAGGCTTGACTGCCAGCAAAAATTATTATAAGGACCATACCAATTTTAAACATGCTGCTTAACATTTCGCTAAATTTATAAGATATCTTTGTATCAATGAGAAAGTAAATACCCACACCTATCGCTGTGAAAAAAATATTTGGCAACCAGGGGGCAAGAATGGGATTAATTAATCTCTCTTTACCCATGGCACTTAACCATGCTCCAGAACCCTGATAAACCACTACCAATACAAAGGTCAAAATAACTGACCAAGCCTTCGTTCTCAAATTCAACATAAGAGATAATGGTACACCCATCAAAACGATAACCAGTGGTCCCAATGCTGTGGATAATTTTTCCTGAAGAGCAACCTTAAGGGAAGCTGTTTCAACTCCAATTTTATCGTAAGACTTTATCTTATCCTTTAGTTCCTCGCTTGACATCTCTCTTGGGGATTTCGAAGTCCTGATATATTCTTCAATATCCTGTTCGAATTGCAAGTCAAATGATTCAAAAGTCATATCCAATGTGAGAAAACCCTTACTATCCATTTCATAGATCCGCCCCGTATGCATAACCCATCTATTGTTATCGAAGGTAGCGTTGTCAGCGCTTATTACCCTTGTTTTGCCCCTCTCGCTCATATCGTAAAGCAGAATTTCCTCAAGAGTTCCTGTTTCTGGATCAATGCGTTTTATATAAAGATATCGTCCTTCACCGTCTTCCATAAAGGCATTTTCCTTGAAGGTCATTTCAGGTCTTTTATAGACATATTTTGCAAGCGCTTCAGAAGCTTTTCTGTTTCCTGCCGGAACAAGATAGTCATTAAACAAATAACTAACAAAGCTCATGATTAGTGCAAATATGACAAAGGGGATTACCAGCTTCCTAAGTGTTATTCCATGAGTCTGAAGGGCTATCAGTTCGTTGTCTGATCTCATGCGAGAAAGCACCCAAAAAATACCCAGAAGTACTCCAACAGGAATACCCAGTACTATGAAATAAGGAAGATTATAGTAAATCAGTAAGAAGAGTTTGTCTATGCCCACTTTGTACCTTACTATTATGTCGGAAAGCTGATATAAAAGTTCAATGCTTACAAAGATTAAAAATCCTCCAAGACCTATAAGAAAGGGGCTAATTGTTTGTTTTATGATATATTCTATCAATTTCTTCAATGATATGCCTCCAGCAATAGTTAATCCTGCACATCAATTTCTGTTTCGGCAAGAGTATCCGATTTACAACGATAGTGTTTTCCAGTATCGATAAATGTAGCGCAACTAATTAGTTTTGTACATAAATCAGCAATAGTTTCCAGATATATAAAAACAAAAAATAATGACACTGCCCTTGTCATTAGATGAGGAGAGTTTTCCATAATTTCAATCAGTTCCTTTTCCGCATCTTCAAGAAGTTTATCTACTATATCGTCCTTCTCACAAATCATTTTTCCTTCGGTAAATGACGGTTCTATCAGATTATGAACTGCTCCAGATAAAATATTGTAAACCTCATCGAACATCTTATACAATTTCTCATACAATCCTATTGGTGGTTTTTTTGATAGTTCGATGGCCTTTTCTGAAATTGCCACACAATTATCGGCAATTTCCTCAAGTGTACTGTTGATTTCCATTGCACTTGCCAGAAACCGCAGATCCTTTCCTATTGGAGTCAAGATACCAAGCAATTTTACAATTTTCTCTTCAATTTCAGCAGAAAACGCATCAATTATTGAGTCAGAATAAATGACATCCCTGGCATGATGCTCATTTCTTTCAATAAGAGCAACACTTGTTTTACTGTAAAGCTGCTGGATGTAATGTGCCGTTTTTACTATATCTTTCTTCAGTTCATCGATCTTAATTCTTCCTTTTTCAGAGATCATTTCTTGATCTCCCCCCAAATGCGAGCTTTTTCTTCATAACGCTGACAAAATCAAATTCTTTTTCTCTAAGAAGACCGATCATTTTGTTCGAAAGAGTAGTTGTAATGCGACCTCTTTTTTCAATTGTTCCAGCTTCATACCCATCAATATAGATCCTAACGGGTGCATTTTTATTCTCTTTTACCATTATATGGCCTTTGCGATATGGAGCCAATACAATCGGTCCAACGTAAGGATTATGGGCAGATAATGGAGTTATCTGATAGACATCGCTTTTTGGATCAGTCAATGCTCCACCTGCAGCAAGATTGTAGGCTGTTGATCCCGTGCTTGTTGATACTACAACTCCGTCACCAATTATTAGATAAGGAGAATAATCCGCTATTCTTATTTCAAACTCTACCGTTCTGCTCGGTGAACCTCTCTCCAGAACACAATCATTCAGTGCCATAAAAGTTTTTTCTCTCGTTTCTATTTTTAATAACTTTCTTTTGTCCTCAACTAACTTTTTTTGTAAGAGCAGTCTTAGAGCTTTATTTAAGTCTTCCAGTTCAAAGGATGCCAGAAACCCAACACTGCCTACCTTGAAACTGAGAACGGGAATATCACTTTTATAAGCTACGTTTACTGCTCTTAGTACTGTCCCATCACCGCCAAACGTCATAACAATGTCAATATTATCTAGCCCATCAACACAATACTGATCAAAAATACATGTTTCGATTTTATGGTTGTTAATCTCCTTTAAAATCCTTTCCTGTTCCTTATCGTCAATACGACTGTAATTAAAAAAAATGGCAGCTTTCAAAAGATCACCTCAATAATTCTGCCAGATCGAAAAGGGTAGTAACAAGAAACTGGTCCAGAAAAATCAGTATGAGGATGGCAATAAGTGGCATAAGATCAATTGGCCCAATTCGTAACTCAGGTAAAATTTTTCTTAGCGGTTTTACCACGAAACTTCCAAGAGCTTCAAAAAACATTCTGAACGAAGAATAACCCTCGGGTAACAACCAGCTCATGACAACAACAAGTATAATTGAGAAAATTTCAAGGTTTATCAATATTCTTAGAATCACAGCTACTGAAAAAATGAAATTTCCCAGAATGAACATCTTCTATTTTTTCCTTTCTTCTAAATCCTTGAACAGATATGAATTTTTTGACAATTTTATATTCAGCAAATCGTATCCCTTTTCAGTAACCTTTCTTCCTCTGTTCGTTCTAACAAGAAAACCTGACTGAAGAAGGTATGGTTCGTACACTTCACTGATAGTTTCGGCTTCTAGTCCAACGGAAGCCGCGATTGCTTTGACTCCAGCAGGACCCCCATTAAAATTTGTTATCAGCGTAGCAAGTATTTTTCTATCCATTTCATCAAGACCATAATCATCAATCTTCATCAATTTCATTGCATTTTTAACTGTTTCTACGCTAATAACATTACTGCCGTCAACAGTGGCCAGATCCCTGACTCTTCTCAACAATCTGTTTGCTATCCTTGGTGTTCCCCTTGAACGCTCTGCAAGTAGTTTTGCAGCAGGTTTTTGCACTTCTATATCCAATAATTCTGAAGAACGTTCAATAATCTGCCTTAATTCATCTTCAGGATAAAACTCAATTTCAAGTACCATTCCAAACCTGTTCCTTAAAGGGGCTCCGATCATTCCTGATCGTGTTGTTGCGCCAACTAGGGTGAACGGATTTAAATCCAGCCTTACGGATCTGGCACTAGGCCCCTTCCCGATCATGATATCAAGCTGGAAATCTTCCATTGCTGAATAAAGTATTTCTTCAACTGACCTGCCTAGTCGGTGTATCTCGTCAATAAAAAGTACGTCACCATTTTCCAGCCCCGTTAATATGGCAGCAAGATCACCCTGCTTTTCAATAACCGGACCACTGGTCACGTAGATACCTGTGCCGAGCTCATTTGCCAGAACATGTGCCAGTGTTGTTTTTCCAAGACCTGGAGGCCCCGACAGCAAAATATGATCAAGTGCTTCTTCTCTAACTTTTGCAGCTTCTATTGCTATTTTCAGCCGTTCCTTGACATTCTTCTGCCCAATATATTCACTTATGACTCTTGGTCTGAGACTCTTTACCTCAAACTCATCCCTGGTCTCAGGCGAAAGAAATCGTTCATCTTCCATTATATTCACTCCATCTATGGATGTATCCTGTAAAGTGTCCTGGCAAAGGGTATAGCTTCTCTAACATGTTCAAGCCCACATATCCATGCAACCACTCTTTCTATACCCATTCCAAAACCACTGTGCGGTACTGAACCAAATTTTCGTAAATCAATGTACCATTCATAAGATGCTTGATCAAGACCGAACTCATTTATCCTTTCAATCAAAAGATCTTCTTGCCAGATTCTTTCAGAAGCACCGATGATTTCTCCATACCCTTCCGGTGCAACAAGATCATTACAGAGAACAACATCCGGATTATCAGGGTCAGGAGGCATATAAAAAGCTTTTGCCATTCTTGGATATTTCTCTATTACAACCGGTTTATCGAATTCTTTGGCGATAGCTGTTTCCTCATCAGCTCCGAAGTCCCCACCCCATTCTATATTAAAACCTTTCTTCTGTAATAGCTTCATAGCATCTGTATAGGTTATTCTCGGAAAAGGTTTTTCTACTTTTTCTAACAAAGATGTGTCTCTTTTTATTTCATTCAGGTCATCTTCAGCTCTTTCAAGCGTTTTCTTAACCACAAACTCCACAAGATCTTCCTGCAACCTGATGTTGTCTTCATGTTTGTAATAAGCGACTTCTGCTTCATTCATCCAGAACTCAATCAAATGCCTTCTGGTTTTCGATTTCTCCGCTCTGAAGGTAGGCCCAAGATTGTAAACTTTTCCCAAACCCATGCATGCAGCTTCGAGATAAAGCTGTCCTGTCTGAGCTAGGTAGGCTTTACCATAATCAAAATAATCAAGTTCAAAACAGTTTCCTGCACTTTCACCTATGGAACCTGTGAAAATTGGCGTATCAACAAGTACAAAGTTACGTGAATTATAAAATTCTCTGGTAGCTTTGATTATCTCATTACGTATATGAGACAGATGAAACTGTCGTTTCGTTCGCAACCAGAGGTGACGATTTTCCATAAGAAAATCTATGCCATGATCGGGTTTATTAATAGGGAAGTCTTCATTGGGATTTTGTACAATCTCCACATCATTTACATGTATTTCTACTCCTCCGGGTGCACGACTCTCTTCTTTTACTATTCCTTTAACGATAACACTCGCTTCCATTTTTATATCTTTTGTCTGTTCAAACATATCAGCTGAAACAGAACTTTTTTCCACAATCCCCTGTACAAAACCCGTTCCATCTCTCAAATAAAGAAACTGGATCTTGCCACTTGAACGAAAACGTCTCAACCAGCCTTTAATCTCTACTTCTTCTCCAACATGTTTTTTCAGTGATTCAATATAAACCCACAACTCCAACACCTCCGAAAACTCCTGTCACCTAACGATTATAACAAAAAACCCGGGATTGAATATCCCGGGTTTAATAAAATATTAGTCAATAATCATAAAGGCGGCATGAAATATAATACTATACCAATTATTCCAAATATAATACCAGCCCCGCCAATCCAGGCTGCTGTATTGGCAGCATTTCTGGCTGATTGAACCTCTTCATTTGTGGGTGTATTCTTCCTGACATTCTCAATCTCTTTTTCAAGATTTTCGTTATTCTGCGATACTGTCGCAGCAAGAGTATTAATGCTTTCTGTATTACCGTTTGTACTTGATGCAACATCCGTTAACACTGTTTCCACAGTATCTATTCTACTACTCATTGCAGCTATCGCTGAATCATTAGCTTTAACTGACGCTTCAATCTCATCCGTGCGTTCCTGAAGATTTGCGACATCTACTACAACATTCTTCATACTGCTAAGTTCTCTGTTCACATTTTCCTCAAAGGTCTCTAGAGAAGTTATTCTAACGTTCAGTGAATCTATGGTATTTTTATTTGATGAAACCTCGGTTCTTATTTCTGAGTAAAGACTCTCCAGCGAGGTCACATTTTCTTCAAGGGCTCCTATTTCAGTAAGACTGTTTTCTACAGCTGCAATTCTTCTCGATAGATCGCCAAGATCCTTGTCCACACTGTCTTCTACGCTCTGTATTCTGTTAGACAGCGCTACATCAAGGTCGTTTACGGTGGTTTTCAATTCATCAACTGTTTCTATTTTTGCATAGAGTTTCAATATGCCGTTGAGATCTGTTATAGATATCATTTCCTCAAGCGTTGCTGCAAGTTCTTCTTCAGTTACCATTGATTCTGTTAGTTCTGAGAGTTTGTCAGTCATTTCTGTAGAATGAATAAGATTGTCAAATTCATCTTCAATACTGGCTACTCTGTTTTCGATAGCTGAATAATTCGTATCTGCTGTTTCCTTAAATGATGCAAAATCGTTCTTTAATGTATCCAGCTCTTTATTTGTTTCTTCCATATTTGTTTTGTATGATTCGAGTGTGCTACTTATACTCGCTATTGAATCTTCATTAGAACTAACCTTTGGAAGAATTTTAGAAAGATCTTCAGAAAGAGCATTTATGTTTGTGTTAGCTGTTTCAATATTCATACTCAAATCAACAACATCCTGAGAAAGTTGAGAATGACTTTCCATGATATCTTCATCTTTTTGTGAAAGTTCAGTTGTCTTAGTTTCCAATTCATCTACTTTCTTTGAAACAATTGAAATGTCTTCACTTGTACTAATAATTAACTTCCTTAATTCTGATGAAATACCTACCGGAGCGACATCTGCTGGCTCCATTTCTTCTCGAAGTTCAGCAATTTGTTTCTCAAGAGTGTTAAATCTCTCAAGAATTGTGGTCATCTGAACATAATTTCCCTTTGTATCTTTCAGTGCTACATCAAATTCCTCGATTTTGTTGGTTAATGATTCTGGAATCTTAACCTCTGTGGGTTCTACATCTACTGGTTCAACTTCACCTTTTTTGGCATAGTTATCTCCTACATAGGTTAAAACCTTGTCAATGAGTACAGCTGCTTGATATCTCGATAGCGGCTCGCTTCCTTCAAAATAAAGCTCTCCTTCTCTCGGGATACCTGCAAGTATTTCTAACTCACTCAGCCGCACAATAGAATCATATGCCCAATGATTTGAAGTAACATCGGCATAGGTAATTGAAAATCCCATCGATGCCATAACAAGCGTTACAATTAGTATCAAAGAAATTTTTAAAGATTTTTTCATAAGGCCACCTCCCAATTATTGTATTCAAAAAAGATTTTACCATATCTTATGCCAATACTTCTCCATATTCAATGAATTCTCTTAACATGGTAATATTTAACGACAGGAGGTGCTCAAGTTGAAAAAGCGTACACATACTTGCGGTGAGCTTACAACAGAACACTGCGGTCAGGAAGTTATCCTGAGTGGCTGGGTAGACAGAATTCGAGATCTTGGTGGAATAAAATTTGTTATGTTAAGAGATAGATATGGGTACACTCAGATCGTATTTGATCCCGAAGAAAGCGAATCCTACAAAAAAGCTCAAAAAATAGGTGTGGAATACGTCATAAATGTTACTGGTGTTGTTAGAAAAAGACCAGATGATGCTATTAATGCTAAAATGAAAACGGGTTATATCGAGGTACTTTCAAAAGATATGGAAATACTTTCAAAATCAGAAACACCACCGATCTATGTAAACATTGATGATAACGCCTCTGAGGAAATGAGATTAAAATACCGTTATCTTGATCTTAGAAAACCAGCACTGCAAAAAAATCTGTCAATAAGACATAAAGCAGCTCAAGCAACGCGAAGAGTTCTAAATGAGAGAGATTTTCTAGAAATCGAAACCCCTGTGCTTACAAAATCAACACCTGAAGGAGCCAGAGACTTCCTTGTGCCATCCAGAATCAAACCAGGAAAATTTTATGCCTTACCTCAATCACCACAGTTATTTAAACAGTTACTAATGATCAGCGGTGTGGATAGATATTATCAAATAGTTAAGTGTTACAGAGATGAAGACTTCAGGGCGGACAGACAGCCTGAGTTTACTCAAATAGACCTGGAAATGTCATTTGTGGATAAAGATGACATCCTTCAGTTAACCGAAGAAATCTTTAAAAATGTTTTCAAGGATGTTCTTAAAAAAGATATTAAGGTTCCTTTTGACAGAATGACTTACACAGAAGCAATTGAAAAATATGGATCTGACAAACCTGATAGACGTTATAAAATGCGAATCGTGGACGTATCAGATTGTTTTTCTAACACTAATTTCAGATTGGTTAAGGATTCTTTAGAAAAGGGAGACAGGGTGAAGGGAATACTCATTAAGAATAAGGCTGACATATTTTCAAGAAAGCGTCTTGACGATTTAACAATAGTAGCAAAAGAAAATGGACTTGGTGGGTTGTTGTGGGTAAAGGTTGAAAACGAATTGAAGTCTCCTGTGGCAAAGCACTGTTCAGAAGAACTGAGAAAGGTAGCGGACACATTAACCGCAGAAGAAAACGACGTAATTTTGATTGCGGTGGCTGAAAATCTTCTGGCCTCTAAAGCCCTGGGAAAGATAAGGGAAAATATTATTCATGAAAATTGTCCAAAGATAGACGGTTTTGATTTACTTTGGGTTCTTGATTTTCCGATGTTTACTTATAATAAAGAATATGAACGTATTGAAGCAGAGCATCATCCCTTTACCATGCCATATGTTGAAGATATTGAAAGATTCAAAGATGATCCATTAAAAATTCGTTCTCATGCCTACGATCTCGTAGTAAATGGTTACGAAATTGCCAGTGGAAGCGTAAGAATTCACGATAATTCGCTACAACAAAAGGTATTTGACATAATCGGTATGGAAAAAGAAATTGCAAAGGAACGGTTTGGGTTCTTGCTGGAGGCATTTAGATATGGCCCGCCTCCTCATGCAGGTATAGCTGTTGGATTCGATAGATTAATTATGATTCTATCCGGTTCTAATTCACTAAGGGATGTTATTGCTTTTCCAAAAACCACAACAGGGAGTGACCTGATGACATCAGCGCCGTCAACGGTTGATGATGAACAACTTAAGCAGCTCAAAATTAAACTACTGAAGAATGATGGTGATGGGAAAGATGAAGATAGCGATTGATGGGCCGGCGGCCTCAGGAAAATCTTGTGTCGCTT
Organism: Kosmotogaceae bacterium; assembly: GCA_049975465.1. Classification (GTDB taxonomy): domain Bacteria; phylum Thermotogota; class Thermotogae; order Petrotogales; family Kosmotogaceae; genus JASMTM01. The sequence goes on from JBNGCV010000009.1 coordinate 15,457, forward strand.
CAAAGACAGCAAAGAGACTGGGTTTTGTTTACATAGATACTGGTGCTATGTACCGTTCGCTCGCATGGAAAGCTTATAAAAATAAGATTGACATTTACAACAAAAAAGAGTTAGATCGACTAATTAAAGAAACAACTTTTTCCTTATCTGAAGGGAATCTTAAAATGGATGGAAAATTTATTACTTCTGAAATAAGAACTGCAGAGATATCAAAAAAATCATCGGAAATCGCTAAATTAGAGCCTGTTAGAAATTTTTTAACGTCAGAACAGAGAAAAATCGCTAAAAAAACCCCCGTTGTTATGGAAGGCAGGGATATTGGAACCGTGGTTTTAAAGGATGCAGAATTCAAATTTTTTCTAAAGGCATCCAAAGAGGAACGTGCACGAAGAAGGTTAAAACAAATGCAGTTATTGGGACTTAATGGAAGTTATGAACAGATATTGCAGGAAATTATTGATAGAGATAAAAATGATTCTTCTCGCTCACTTGCTCCCTTAAAACCTTCAGAAGATGCTATAAAAATAGATACAACAAGTCTTAGTATAGATCAGGTGGTAGAAACAATATTATTTTTGGTGGTAGAAGAGTAATGGAAATCCTGGTTAGTAAAGAAATTGGTTTTTGCTATGGCGTAAAAAAGGCTATTAATAGAGTCGAAAAATTACTATCCGAAGGAAAAAGACTTGCAATAGAAGGAGAGCTTATCCACAACGATATAGTCGTTTCCAGTTTAGAAAAAAGAGGTTTGAAAAATTTGGACGATGTTCCACCGGAAGAAAAAGAGACTTATTACGCTCTTATAAGAACTCATGGTGTCTCACCAGACAATGAAAAACGTATCAGAGATAGTTTTTCCAATGTTGTAGACCTAACCTGCCCGATAGTGTACAATGTATTCAGACTTGCTGAAAAACTTGAAAAACAAGGAAACTGCGTGATTATTTTTGGTAAAAAAGAACATGCAGAAACGAAAGCCTTAAAAGGAAGACTGAGAAAATACATAATAATCGAACCAAATTGGGATTTGGACACGATTAAAAAAGAAATAGCTGAAAAAGACTGCAAGAACTATTCTTTGATCTCTCAAACTACAATGGATTTAAGCCAATTTGAAAGTCTTGCCGAAGAATTAAAAAAAATAGGAGATATTGATGTTCACAATACAATCTGCTCGGTTACAATAAATAGAGAAACAGAAGCAAGATATCTTGCGAAAAAATGTGATTGTGTTATTGTAGTCGGTGGAGTGAAAAGCTCAAACACTAGAAAACTGGCAGAGTTGGTTCTTAGACATGGAACCACTGCTTATCATGTTTGCAATCCTGACAGTTTACCCCCACTGGAGAATTGCAGTACAGTGGGAGTTATAAGTGGAACATCAACACCAATTAAACAAATCCAGAGATTACTGGATAATATAAAGAATAAATATAAAGAGGAGGTAATTCAAATGCCTGATGAAAGGCAGAACCAGGACGAAAAGATGAGTATGGAAGATGTTATGAAACAAATGGACGATATCTCGCTCAGAAAAGGGACTTTTACAGAAGCTGAAATTTATTCAACACAACCCGATGGAATACTTGTACTTCTAAATGGAAAGCTCGACGGTTTCGTTAGAGAAGACGAGTTGGTCAACTCCATCGACGATTACAAGGTGGGAGACAAAATTAATGTCTCGGTTATGAAAATAAATGAAGATGAAGGTCGAACACTGGCTTCAGAAAAACGCGCTTATTACAGGACAGCCATGAAAGAAATAGAAGAGGCCTTTAAAAATGGGGATCCAGTCAAGGGAGAAATTGTTGGTGAAATAAAGAGCGGTTATCTAGTAAGGCTAAAAAAAGCTGTTAATGCCTTTTTGCCTGGATCACATTCAGGATTACGAAAAGGTGAGAAATATCCCGATGAACCACTTAATTTCAAAATTCTAGAATTTAAGAAAAGAAAACGTGGTAGAAATAATATCGTAGTTTCTCTGACAGAGCTTAAAGATGAAAGAATTCAAGAGTTCTTTTCTAAACTTGAGGAAGGACAAGTAGTAGAAGGCACTGTTGAAGCAATAAAGAATTTTGGTGCTTTTGTCAAACTCACCGAAGATATTACTGGTTTAATTCCTGCATCTGAAATCAGCTGGGCCTCTGAAAGAATAAACGACGTTGTAAAGAAGAATGACAAAGTGAAAGCAAAAATAATAGATATAAATCCAGAGGAACAAAAAGTAACATTGAGTTTAAAGAGAATGACAGAAGATCCATGGGAGAACATCGAAGAAAAATATCCTGTTGATTCTGTCGTCAAAGGCGAGGTTAAGTCTATTGTTCCCTTTGGTTTTTTTGTAATGCTCGAACCAGGAGTTGAGGGCCTTGTACATACTTCAGAGGTCTTCTGGGGAAATGTCAAGAAAAGTCTTCATGATGTTGTTTCCGTTGGAGACAGAGTCAAAGTAAAGGTAAAAGAAGTGAATCCCGAAGAACGTACTATAGCTCTTAGTTATCGCGAAGCAGTAGGCGACCCATGGGAAAGTATTGAAAAAAAATATAGTGTAAATGACATCGTTGAAGGTAAGATAGTAAAGGTGCTTCCTACGGGCGTAATTATTGAAATTGAAGAATACGTTTCAGGTTTTGTTCCGGTTTCCGAAATTTCATGGAACTTTGTGGATGAAGTTGAGGATGCCGTTTCTGAAGGCGAAAAGAAAAAAGCGATGATCATTTCTCTTGATAAAGAAAACAGAAGAATGAGATTGAGTTTAAAAAAGGCAACAGAAGATCCTTGGAAAAGGGTTAAAAAAGAGCTCGATGTGGGAGATCACGTTAAAGGTAAAGTTGCAAGATTAACTAAATCTGGAGCCATTGTTTTAATTAACGATTATAATGTCGAAGGCTTCCTCCCTATTTCCCAAGTATCCACAGATAGAGTTGAAAATATAGAAGACGCAGTTAATATTGGTGATGAAAAAGATTTCAAGATTATCAGGCTTGTTTACGATCCAGAAAATGATGTCAGAAACATGGTTATTTCGATAAGACAGTATCTAAAAGATAAAGAACGCCAGGAGGCTAAAGAAACACTCAAAGAAATAAATGACAATAAAAGTGACAGCAGACCCACAACAATTGGTGGAAAAATAGAAGAAAAGCTAGAACAAAAAGGAGAAGATACCGAGTAGTGGCGACTGTTCTCATTGTGGGCCGCCCAAATGTTGGCAAATCCACACTTTTTAACAGATTGGTCGGTTTCAAAAAAACCATTGTAGATGATGAACCTGGAGTTACAAGGGATTTTGTATTCGGACATGTTGAATGGCAAAAAAAGTCCTTTGAAGTTGTCGATACGTGCGGCCTTTTCGATAATCCAAATGATATTGTTGAAACAAAAATGAAAGAACTCACCCTCAGCATTCTCGATGAGGGTGATTTGATCTTGTTTGTGGTTGATGGAAGGAATGATCTTACATCAGCTGATTACAACCTTGCAGAAATTTTACGTACCAGGAAAGAAAAGGTTCTGCTTGTGGCAAATAAAGTCGAGGTTTTTGAGAGGTTTGAAACAGATTTGAAACCAGAACTTTACAGTCTTGGGCTTGGAGAACCCATTCATATCTCTTCTGAACACTCTTTAAATGTTGACACACTGCTAGACACAATCTATGAAAATCTTGAAAAAATGGGATTGGCAACAAACATATTATTTGAAGAAGAGGATGTATGGTGTAACATATCAATTGTTGGTAAACCAAATGTTGGAAAATCTTCTTTGTTTAATACAATTCTGGGAAGCGATAGAAGCCTGGTTGCTGAGATTCCAGGTACTACCCGGGATACTATAGATCAGCCAATGTACATCGATGATAAATTATGCAAATTTGTTGATACAGCAGGCATAAGAAAGAAGTCAAAGATAAAAATAAAAAATGTAGAATATTACAGCGTAATGCGTTCTATAAGTTCAATAGAGCGAGGTGATTTATCTATCATCGTTATTGACGCAACGAAGGGAATCAGCAAACAGGATCAGAAGGTTGCTGGCCTTGCAGAAAAAAATGGAAAAGGTACCATTATTGTATTCAATAAAGCCGATTTGATTGCAGAAAAAAAGAAAGATGCCCTTCTGAATGCAGTTGAAAGAGAACTATATTTTGTCAATTACAGTCCAGTTTTGTTTACTTCCTGTATAAAAGGTACAGGAATAGAAATGCTCTTAGACAGTATTTTAGAAGTTACTGAAAATATTGACAGGCGAATTCCAACAGGATTACTAAATGAATTGATAAAACGTTACACATTGTCTACACCCCCTGTTGGTAGTAAAAAAAGAAAGGCAAAAATTTATTATGCTTCACAAATAGATACCAGACCACCGTTAATATTGCTAAACGTTAATGATCCTGGTCTTTTTTCATCAGCTTATTTAAGAGGTCTTAGAAAGACAATAAGAATGAATTTTCATGATTTTACTGGGTCACCAATTTTCATTAAATTGAGGGGGAAACGATGAATTACTTGTTAATAGCCATAATTGGCTATTTTGCGGGTTCTGTTCCATTCAGTTTTATTATCCCCTGGATTATAGGGGTAGATATCAGAAAAATTGGTAGTGGTAATGTTGGAGGGACAAATGTGCTTAGATCCCTCGGAGGTATATGGGGCTCTATTTGTATGGTACTTGACGGTGCCAAAGCTTTTGTACCAATAATGATAGGAATCCATATTTTCGGCATGAATATCACACAGGGACTAATGATGGGGTTTTTCGCTGCCATTGGTCATAGCTATCCAATTTGGCTTAAATTCAAAGGAGGAAAAGCGGTTGCAGTTACAGTTGGAACCATATCGGCTGTTAAAGCACCCCTAGTGGCATTGTTTTTTGCCATATGGATACCGCTTGCCATATTAACCAAATATGTTTCACTTTCATCACTTGTTTCACTTGGTACATTAAGTGTAGCGTTCTTTATTACTTCAGGAGTCAAAGAAGGGCTGTGGACACTTGCATTTTTAGCTCTATCTGCATACAGACATAGAAATAACATTAAAAGACTGATCAAGAAAAATGAAAATAAGACAGATCTTATAGAGGCCTTCAAAAAACACAAAGAAAACGGGGAAAAATAAAAAAGTCAGGCATCATGCCTGACACTTGTGAAACAATGAAATTTCACATTTGGATTATCTATGTTCCTTATATACCTTTTCTCTAAGAATATTCCTTTGGATTTGAGCTGATAGATCTGCTTTTTCCCTTGTATCTTCTGCCAGCTCAATTAATTCTTTTGCTCTTTCCAGATGACGTCTCGCTCTCTCAATATCAATGTCTTCTGGTTTTTCAGCTGCATCAGCAACTATCGTTACCAATTCTCTATCGTTAAGCAAATAGCCTCCATGGACTGCAAAATAATAATTTTTACCCTCAGATCTAATGTTTATTTTATCAACAGCAAGTTGACAAACCATGGGAGCACGAGAAGGCAAAAAGGCTATGCTTCCTTCCACCGTTTTGAAACTTAGGAGTTCAGCAGTCCCTTCCCATTCAATACCGTATGGAGTTACTAGCTTAATGTTAAGGGACATATCAATCACCCTCGCTCATTTTCTCCGCTTTTTCTATCACTTCTTCAATCGATCCTGCCATCATGAATGCCTGTTCTGGTAAATCATCATGTTCACCTTCCAAGATCTCTTTGAATCCTTTTATTGTTTCTTTTATCGATACATACTTTCCTTTAATGTTACTGAATTTTTCCGCAACAAAAAAAGGCTGGGTTAAGAATCTCTGTATTTTTCTAGCTCTTCTCACGGTAATCTTATCTTCTTCTGTAAGCTCTTCCATACCGAGGATAGCAATAATATCCTGAAGATCTTTATATCTTTGTAGTACACCCTGTACATTTCTTGCAACATTATAGTGCTCATTTCCAACTACATCGGGGCTTAGATTCTTTGATGCAGAGTCAAGTGGATCAACTGCTGGATACAATCCTTGTTCCGCAATAGAACGGGAAAGATTTACTGTAGCATCAAGATGATTGAATGTTGTTGCAGGTGCAGGATCTGTAAAATCATCAGCTGGCACATAAATAGCCTGTACAGAGGTAATGGAACCTTTTTTTGTGGTGGTTATACGTTCCTGTAGTTGACCCATTTCTGAAGCAAGCGTTGGTTGATAACCGACAGCTGACGGCATTCTACCAAGTAAAGCTGAAACTTCAGAACCAGCTTGAACAAATCTGTATATATTGTCAATAAAAACAAGTACATCTTTTTCCTGAACATCCCTAAAGTATTCAGCCATTGTAATCGCCGAAAGGCCAACTCTAAATCTTGCTCCAGGTGGTTCATTCATCTGTCCAAAAACAAGCGCTGTTTTGTCAAGAACCCCTGCTTCTTGCATATCTAGCCAGAGATCGTTCCCTTCTCTAGTTCTTTCACCAACTCCTGCGAATATTGATAACCCTTTATGTTCGATGGCAATATTTCTGATTAATTCCATAACAAGTACCGTTTTACCAACGCCGGCACCACCAAAAAAACCAATCTTTCCTCCCTTGTTAAAAGGTGTAAGTAGATCAATCACTTTGATTCCGGTTTCAAGGATTTCAATCTCTGTTTCCTGATCAGTTATTGTAGGGGAATCCTTATGTATCTGCCATCGCTCCTTTGCCTTTATCTCGCCTTTTTCATCTATTGGTTCCCCCAAAAGATTGAACATCCTTCCTAACACATCTTCGCCAACAGGTACTGCGATTTGTCTTTGAGTATCAATAACTTCCTGACCCCTAACAAGTCCATCCGTTGAATCAAGTGCAATTGCTCGAACAACATTATCTCCAAGAACCTGCGCCACTTCCATTACAATGTTTTTTCCTAGCGAGTTATTGTAAACTTCAAGCGCATTCAAAATGTCAGGAAGTACACCTTCTTCAAAATCTACATCAACTATGGGGCCTATTACTGTAAGTAATTTCCCTTTATTTGCATTTTCTTTATTTTTGGACACATTTACACCTCCGAACGCTATCCTTCAAGAGCTTCTGCACCGTTTACTATCTCAATAATTTCTCTTGTTATTGTTGATTGTCTTACTTTGTTCTTTTCAAGAGTGAGTTTTTCAATTAAGTCCTTAGCATTGTCTGTTGCGTTTTTCATGGCGTTTTGTCTCGAATACAGTTCACCCAGCTTGGTTTCATAGGCAGTGCTGAGAAGAGCTGAAATGCCCCATGAATTCAATAAATCATCATAAATTTCCTCTGGTGACGGTTCGAAATCAAAATTTTCTCTTCTTTCGTCCTCGGTATCCAGAGGAAATATTGTTTTAACTTCAGGGAGTTGAACAAGAATGTTCTTGAGTTTTGCATATATTATCTTCAATGAATATGCATTCACTTCCTTCAACTTTTCGTACGCTTCATCCCAAATAACTGCAACTTCATCAAGATCAGGTGTATCATAATATCTAGAAAAAGCTCTGCTGAATGCTTTATGCTTTGAAAACGCTTTCTCAGCTTTTATTCCAACAGTTATTATACCTTCAATATTATTTTTATCAACATATTTATGGGCGTATCGAATAATTTCACTGTTGAAAGCGCCACACAATCCCATATCTGCCGTGATAATTATTACTACTTCACCTTTACCTTCGTTTTTAGGTGGATATTCGAGACTATTATGAACAACCTTGAGTGTATTAAATATTCTTTTTTCATACTCTTTTATAGGACTTAATCCTTTTTCAACTTTCTTTAACTTCGCGGTTGCAACCATTTGCATGGCTTTTGTAATTTGCATCGTTGATTCTGTAGATTCAATTCTTTTTTTTATCGCTCTTAATTTACCTTTACTCATGGAATCATCCTCTGGACTTTACTAGATTTTTCACTTTATTTATCGCCTCATCCAGTTTTTCTTCTATAAAGTCGGAAATTACTTTCTCTTTTCTTATTTTCTCCAGCACTTCCTGATATTCATCTCTCAACGTTTGAACAAGATTTTTCTCAAAATTCCTAATTTCGCCTGTTTCAATATCGTCGAGGTAACCTTTTGTTCCTGCATAAAGCACCGCAATTTGCTCTTCGACAGACATTGGGGAATACTGATTCTGCTTTAGAAGTTCTGTTAACTTCTCTCCCCTGGTTAATTGCTGCTGAGTAGCTTTGTCCAGTTCGGTAGAAAACTGAGCAAAAGATTGTAATTCACGATACTGAGCAAGATCAATTCTCAAATTCCCCGCTATGCTTTTCATGGCTTTTATCTGAGCAGAACCACCAACTCTGGAAACTGAAAGTCCAACATTAATTGCAGGCCGATTTCCGGCATAAAACAGATTTGGATCGAGGTATATCTGGCCATCTGTTATAGATATAACATTCGTTGGTATATAAGCACTAACATCGTTTGCCAGGGTTTCAATTATAGGTAATGCGGTCATAGAACCTCCACCATGTTCTTCATTTAATCTCGCAGCTCTTTCAAGCAGACGTGAATGTAGATAGAACACATCACCAGGATATGCTTCACGTCCGGGAGGTCTTCTCAGCAAGAGCGAGAGTTCACGATATGCTTCTGCATGCTTCGACAAATCATCAAATATTACAAGGGCATCTTCGCCCTTATACATAAAATACTCTCCTATTGCTGCACCAGCATATGGTGCAAGATATGATAATGTTGCGGGTCCACTTGAAGTTGCTGCAACAACTGTTGTATATTCCATGGCACCTGTTTCACGTAATTTATCTACAGTTCGTGCCAGCGCTGCTGTTTTCTGCCTTATCGCAACATAAACACAGTGCACTCCCTGCCCTTTCTGATTTATAATTGCATCTATTGCTATTGCAGTCTTTCCAGTTTGTCTATCTCCGATAATTAATTCCCTCTGACCTCTTCCAATTGGCACTATTGCGTCTATCGCTTTCAATCCCGTTTGAAGCGGAGTATCAACGGGCTTTCTTTTTATAACTCCGGGAGCTTTAACTTCAACCGGTCTGTACTGATCTGTTTCAATATCTCCTTTTCCATCAATTGGCATACCTAAAGGATTGACTACTCTTCCAAGCAGTTCATCGCCAACAGGTACCTGAATTATTCGGCCCGTTCTTCTTACGAGTTCTCCTTCTTTTATATCCCTATAATCACCCAGGATAACAATTCCAACATTATCCTCTTCAAGGTTTAGCGTAAGTCCAAAAACACCATTCTCAAATCGAACAAGTTCATTAGACATAACGTTTTTGAGACCATAGGCTCTGGCTATCCCATCTCCAACCTGGATAACCTTGCCAGCTTCAAAATAATCTATCTCCCTGTCTGCTTCACTTAACTGCGATTTTAAAATTTTTGTAATTTCAGAAGGATCAATTTTCACCGGACCACCTCCATAATGCCTTGCTATACCTTAGTGGTGAATGATTTTTTAAATCGTGCAAGCCTACCCCTTATGGTCATATCAATCACTCTATCACTAAACTCTATAATCATACCAGCTACAAGTTCTCTATCAATAGAAATGGAAAGAATTGATTCTCTCCCCGTTTCTGATTTTACAAGTTTCTCTATTTCTTTCTTTTCACTCTCAGTTAATTCTAGTGCTGTCCTGACTTTTACTTCTATTTTCGAAATAGATTCGTTCATTATTTGCTTAAATGCCATCTCAATTTCAGGCAAATAATCAAGTCTTCGTCTATCAACAATTAACTTCAAGAAACTTGCAAAAACCTCAGGTACATCATCAAAAACCTTGAGAAACATTTGTAAGACTTTTCTCTTAGTTAATGTGGGATCTATTAATATTTCTCTAATTTCCCTGTTATTAATCATTCTTGAAGCTTTGCTAAGGCATTCGCTCGTTTTCTCCAGTTCATTTTCTTCTATTCCTAAAAACAAAGCCTTCGCGTAACGATGTGATAGAGAAGGGATATGCTTCATTTTTCCTTATTCTCCATAGAATTCAGCATCCTTTGAGTGTACTTCCTTTTGAGATTCTCATCCATTTCCCGACCAAGAAATCGTGCAACCAGATTGACAGCCATTTCAACAGCTGATGCCTGAATTTCTTGAAGAGCCTTTTTCTTCTGGTTATTTATGTCTTCCTGCGCAGCATGTTTAATTCTTGCACTTTCCTCTTTAGCTTTTTCTTTTGCCTGCTGAATAATTTGTTCGGACCGCTTTTCCGCATTTGTTATCATTTCGTTAGCCTGTTCTTTAGTTTTCTGTAATTCTTCTTCATATTTTTCCTTGTATTCTTCAGCTTCTTTACGTAGGTTTTCTGCATTGGAAAACTTCAAATTAACCTCTTCGCGTCTCTTTTTTACAATTTCAAAAAAACGATCATATAATAGTTTTTTTAAAATCCACATTAACAACAGGAAATTCAGCAATTGAATTACAGAGGTAAGGTTAAGTTCTATCAAGTGATTTACCCCCTTCTATTTATGTTTCAAAATGTCTCACGCCACAAGCAATATCATAAATGCAATAACTAAGGAGTACAAACCTGTTGATTCTGTTACAGCCATTGCCAGTAACATTCTTGTGGTCAATGTACCCATCATTTCGGGTTGTCTCGACATAGCCTCCATTGCACTTGCACCAACATGGCCTTCTCCTAAACCAGGGCCAATAGCTCCTATTCCCATTGCCAATCCAGCACCGATAAATTTACCGAGCTGCACTAAAGCTTCTGCTAATTCCATTCTTAATACCTCCTTAATTCCTGCAATTTATTCTATTACAGAACCAATATAGGCTATCGCCAATACTGTGAAAACTAATGCCTGTATTGCACCAATAAATATCCCAAAAAATCCCCACAAAAATGTTGGCAAAAGAAAATACTTAACAAGATAACTTATTATTATTGCAAGTATCCCGCCACCCATAACATTACCGAACAACCTTAAAGAATGAGATATGGGCTTCGCAACTTCACTTATTAGATTAATTGGGAACATAATTGGATTTGGTTCAAAGAATGTCTTTAACCAGGTAAGTAACCCTTTTGCCTTTATTGCAAATGCGTGACTGATTATAAGAACGAAAACAGCCAATGTGGCATTTGTATTTAAGTCTGATGTTGGGGAATACCATGAACTTTGAAATAAAGTAAATTTTACACCATTTTCTGTTGGTATCGTATCAATACCAGGTATGGCACCAAGCAAATTGGATAATATAATGAACAGAAATAACGTTGAAGCTATATAAAATGTCGGTTTCACAAATTCCTTTTTCGGTACAGTATCCTTTGTTAATTCATATAAATACTCAAGAAGCATTTCAATCAAAGACTGTTTCTTTCCCGGAATTCTTTCAAATTTCTTTATACTCAAAGCAAATATTATCAAAATCGCCATTAATCCCCAACTAACAAACAGTGTCATAGGGTTCACTCTGCTAAATAAACCACTTCCAAAAGGTAATTGTACAATCCAGCGTTGTCCCAGTCCTTCAAGTTCAAAGGTGTGGTCAGTAATCTGCATAACAATAAATGTAATTAAATAACCCGTGCCAAGAACTCCAAGAAAAATCTTGTCACCTTTGGTCAAATTAATCTTCACTTAACCACCTCCCAAATAAAAAAAGGGAGAGCTTTAAATTCAATAGCCCTACTGCTGAACCAATAAAAAAATAAGTACCATAACCAATGGCGCTTAGAAAACACACTATGTATAAACTATAACGTAAAAGGTAATCTCTCCACAGAACTTTTTGAGTTCTTGTTATTTTTTCAACTGTAAACGAAAGCAACCAAAAACTGGCAATACCAAAAGCAGTTCCATAAAAAACACCCAAAGACATTTTAGTATTAAAAAAAACAATTGCCACCGCTTCAATCGATGCCAGAATTATCATCACTATTGTTTCTTTTATGCTTATTCTTGTCAATTTTCTCACTTTTTTCAGCTTCTTTCAACAGATACAGTATACCCTGATATAATCCTGAAAATACTCCCAGCATCAAAAAGATTATCAACCACATTTTGCCCAGAGGGGCATACTTATAAAGTAAATAGCCAAATAATCCACCAACTATGACATTAGATATAACAATAATTCCAAACTGAAAAACCAAGTTCATAGATCCAAAACTTTTTGGGTCGAAAAGTTTACTCAATTTCCCACTTCCTGTTTAACTCCAGTAATCATCAACTTTGATGTCCACTTCCAGAGGAATATCAAGGTTTGCAGCTCCTTGCATACCTTCCTTAAGTATTTTAGACATCGTGTCAACTTCATCTTCAGGCACTTCATAAACGAGTTCGTCATGAACCTGCAAAATAGGGATGCTTTTTAATTTTTTCTCATTTTTCATTTTGCTAACCTTAATCATGGCAAGCTTCATGATATCAGCTGCTGTACCTTGAATCGGCGCATTTATTGCAATTCTCTCGCCTTCCTGAATCCTTGTCTTGTTTGTTGTCCTAAAATGCGGGATATCTCTCCTTCTGCCAAAATAAGACCTGACAAATCCATCACTTTTTGCCTTCTTAATGGTGCTATGGATAAATTCCCTGACGCTTGGATAGGCTGAGAAGTAATTTGAAATCATATTTCCAGCCTCTTTTGTAGAAACATTGAGCCTGCTTGCAAGTCCATAGGGAGAAATTCCGTAAATTATGGCAAAGTTAACCATTTTTCCAACCTTTCTCATTTCATTAGTAACTGAATTAAGCATTGTCCCGTAAAGTCTGGAAGCAGTCAGTGAATGAACATCTCGTTTTTCTTTAAACGCTCTAATAAGTTCTTCATCTTTACTGAAATGAGCCAGAATTCTCAACTCTATTTGAGAATAGTCAGCACTGATTATCTTCCAGCTTTTTCGCTGCGGAACGATGCATTCTCTGATCTCTTTGCCTTCAGTATCCTTTATTGGTAAATTTTGCATATTGGGGTTGGAACTTGACAGCCTCCCTGTGCCAGTTCCTGTTTGATTATAAGTTGTGTGAATTCTACCAGTTCTGGGATTTACTAGTTTTGGAAGTGTATCAATGTAGGTTGATTTTAGCTTTTGATATTTCCTGTAATCAAGTAATTTTTGAGCAATTGGATGTTCTTTAACCAGGTTTTCGAGCACAGCTGCGCTCGTTGAGTAATTACCGGAACTAGTTCTTTTGGGTGGGGTAAGTCCTAATTTTTCAAACAATATGTGTCCTACCTGATTTGGTGAATTGGGATTGAAATGTTCTCCTGCAAGCTCAAAAAGATCCTTTCTGATTTCCTTCAGCATTTTTTCGTATTTTTTTGAAAGCCCATTTAACCTTTCTACATCCATGTACACGCCGCTCATTTCTAACTCCGTTAATACAGGAATTAAAGGCATTTCTATCTCATGCAGAACTTTTTCCAGTTCATTTTCATATATTTTCTTTGAAAGCTTTTTATACAGTCTTAAGGTTGTTTCCGAATCTTCTATAGAATATTTTGCCGCTTCATCAACAGATACCTTTGAAAAATCGTTACCAACTTGATTTTTTGCCATTAAATCTTTAAATGAAACCATTTTGTATCCAAGATATTTAAGTGACAGATCATCAAGGTTAAATCTCTTCTGATCAGGGTTCAAAAGGTACTCAGCAATCATTGTATCAAAATATGGTTTATTAAGGATTATATCGTGTGCATATAATACTTCATAATCATACTTTAAATTTTGTCCGATTAATTTCACGCCTGATTTTAAAAAAAGCTTCTTTAATTTGTCCAAAAAAACTCTTTCATCGGGTTGCCAGTGGTTTGTATTATGATTCAAAGGAACATAGTATCCTTTTCCCTCTTCCAGCGAAAACGAAATTCCAGCGATTTTTGCTTCGGTTGGGTCAAGAGAATCGGTTTCTATGTCAAAAGAAATTAATGAAGATTTATCCAGCGTTTTTAACAACCTTTCTTCATTCTCCTTTGAATATATAATGCTTTGTGCATTTTCATTACTTTTATCATCCTTTTCCGAAGAGAACAGATCAAATTCTTTTATCAAGGAGGAAAATTCAAGCTTTAAGAAAAGTTCTCTTAGCTTGTCTTTGTTTATCCCCTTATAAGAAATATCATCAAGCTCAACATCAAGGTCAGCATCTTCAACTAGTTTCACAAGTTCAAATGACTTTTTGAATGCGTCTTTTCCATCAATCAGTTTCTTGCGTAGAGAAGGACTTAACTGTCTTATGTTTTCATAAATATTTTCTACCGTACCATATTTTTTAAGAAGTCTTTCAGCTGTTTTCTTACCTATCCCCCTTATGCCAGGGATGTTATCACTTGAATCTCCCATCATGGAAAGTAATTCATGTATTTTTTTAGGAGAAACTCCATACTTCTGTTCCACTTTTTTCTCATCATATTTTTCAAGATCGGTAAGGCCTGTTACAAAACGCATAACTTTTATTTTGTTGTCAACTAGCTGGAGTATATCTTTATCTCCTGTAACAATAACTATTTCATCGAATAAATCATAAAAACGTTTTGCCAGAGTAGCTATGATGTCATCTGCTTCAAGACCTGCTTCCCAGAGAAACTTTATACCAAACCCAGTGACCAGATCAGGTATGTACTTTATCTGTGTAACCAAAGCATCGGGCATTTCGGGTCTTGTGGCTTTGTAGTCCTCAAACAATTCATGGCGATGCGTTTTTCCCTTTCTATCAAAGGCAAATACAGCAGAATCTTTATCAGTTAGTGTTTCTTTTATGAACTTCGCTAGCATTCTTGATGTCCCAAAAACTGCATTTGTCGGTTCTCCTGCTGAATTGGTTAATGAAACATCAATTGCATAATAAGCACGATAAAAAATCGCTGTACCGTCAAACAAAAAAAGCCTTTTATTATCCATCTTCACTTCCTTCTTTTTCTTGCAATTTTTCAAGTATATTAACTGCATTCCGCAGGTGTGGAATTAATATTGAACCTCCAACCACCAGCGCCACGTTGAATGCTTCCATAAACTCATCAAAGGTTGTATTTAATCTTCTACACTGGATAAGGTGATAGGTTACGCAATCGTCACATCGTAAAACCAAGGAAGAGACCAGACCCAGTAATTCTTTGGTTTTCCTATCAAGCGAGCCATCTTTGTATACTGCAGAATCAAGAGCAAAAAATCTTTTCGTATCTAAATTACCGTATTTATGTATCTTCTCATTAAGTATCTTTCTAAACGTCTCAAACTCTTCTATTCTATTCATAACTAACCTCACATTTCAATTCCAAACAACTCCATACCATTATCACACAATTTCTTAGAACATCCCGTAACATCTATGCCTTTTATATCAGCAATCTTTTTTATCACGTACTCAACATGTGCTGGTTGATTTCTTTTGCCTCTATACGGTTGAGGTGGTAAAAAGGGACAATCAGTTTCAGGAAGCAAAAAATTGATATCCGTAACTTTTACCGCTTCTCTCAATTCATTGTTCTTTTTGTATGTAACGGGTCCCCCTATACCAATTTTGAATCCCATACTAACGATTTTCTCAGCTGTATATTTGTTTCCTGAAAATGCGTGAATAACACCTGTTACGCTACCAGCAAAACGTTCTAAAATCTCCAGGGCATCGTCATAGGCATCTCTCACATGAACAATAACAGGAAGTTTCTTTTCCATAGCAAACTCAAGTTGTTCGGCAAACATAATCCTCTGGGTTCTACGTGGTGAGATGTCTCTATAATAATCCAGCCCTATTTCTCCAATAGCAACTACTTTTTTGTGCTTGCTAAGGTCTTCTAACTTTTCCCTGTAATCATTACCTGCCGAAACAACATCGTGGGGATGAATACCAATGGAAGAATAAATTTTACTGTTTTTATCTGCCAGATTATTTGCATTTGCTGAAGCATTTATATCTATTCCTACTTCTATTGCAAAGTCAAATCTATCATCAATATCTTTAAGTATTTCTTCTCTATCTTCATCAAACTGAGGAAAACTTAAATGTGTATGCGTATCACAAATTTTTATATTAGGCGTTTGCTTTAATGTAGAGTATGTCTCCGTCATGAATAATCTCATCCTTCCCTGACAATTTTACCAGTCCTTCTTTTTTTGCTTCAGCCATATTACCCGCCCTAATGAAGTCTTCAAAATTAATTATTTCTGCCTTGATAAAGTGTTTTGCTAGATCAGTATGTATTTTGGATGCTGCCTCAAGCGCAGTCGCTCCTTTACGAATAGTCCATGCCCTTACTTCGCTTTCCGACGCAGTAAAAAAAGATATCAACCCAACAAAGCCATAAACAACTTTTGAAAATCTTTTTAAACTGCTTTCACCGATTCCAAGATCTTCCATAAACAAATCTCTTTCTTCACTATCAAGTTCTTTGAGCTCCTGCTCAATCTTACCTGAAAATTCTGTGTAAGCAAAATTGTAGCTCTCACACATTTGAACAATCTCACTTTTACCCTCATAGTCACCATCTTTAAACTGATTTTCGTCAAGATTAATTGCAAAGACTATCGGTTTGGCTGTAAAAAGCGACAGAGAACGTATAATCTTCTTTTCATGTTCATCCAGGTTAAGCTGATGTACAAATTTCTCTTCTGCCAGCTGTTTGTCTATCTCAGTAAGTATCGTTTCTTCCTGCACTTCTCCTTTACTTAGACCCTTCTTGTTTTTATCTTCTTCCAGTCTTTTCAGTCTTGTTTCAACAATATCCATGTCTCTCAAAACAAACTCTGATTGAACTGCATTCATCTGTTTAACTGAATTGTCAAGATTTTTAGGCCATGGCACAGCTGGATTATTGAAAGCTCTTATAACTGCCACTATTGAATCAACATTTTGAATTTCCTGGAATATTTTGTTTTTTTCTTTACTGTTAATTGAAAGATCATAACCTGGAATATCAGTAAAATTTAATGTAGCGTATATAGTTTTATCGGGATTATAAAAATCTGATAACCTCTTCAATCTTTCATCAAATACTTCTGCTACACCATGAATCGCTTCATTATGATGTGCTTTACTGGTGTTCTTATCCGTCAGCAATCTAAAAAGTGTGGTTTTTCCTGAAAGTGTAAGTCCAAAAATACCTATATCCATCTACATTCCTCCACTTTTTTACTACTTCAAATATATATATATTAACAGATACCATATGCATTTGATTTATAATCTGTGAAATATAAAGCAATGAGTTTAGCAATAAGCCGGATTCTGTTTAAATGATCATCCATCTGGGATATATGTCGCCATATACCTCAAGCATCCTACCCGAGGGGATTTGGCGGGCAACCTCAGACCCCTCTACTTGGACTTGCTCCGGATGGGGGTTGCCAAGCATCTGAATTACTTCAGATCTGGTGAGCTCTTACCTCGCCTTTCCACTCTTGCTGGGAATGTAACCAGCGGTTTCCTTTTCTATGGCCCTTACCAAAGATCACTCTTTCCGGGTGTTACCCGGCATCCTGCCCTTGGAGTCCGGACTTTCCTCGGATTCACCGCGATCATACGCTAAACTCATTGCTCAATCCTAACGATTAAGATAATTGAATTTCTTCCCCTGATAACTTTTCTTCACTTTCATTTTACTGTGTATTTTGTTGAGGATCTCTATTTTAGAACGACCCCAGTTACCAAATAAGGTCCCTTCTCTGGGTGGGTCTGAAGCCAATCTATGGATGACTATTTCCGGTGAAAGATACTCCAAAAATATTATAACCCTTTCTATGTATTCTTCAAGAGTACATACACTGACTCTGTTGTTCTTAAACATATGTCCCAAAGGCGTGTTTTCAACAATGTAGAGAGAATGAATTTTTACACCGTCGACATTTAGTGAAGATAAAAGTTTTGATGTTTCAATGACATCTTCAACACTATCCCAAGGAAGGTTGACAATAACATGAGCGATAACTTCAAGTTTGTGATTCTTTGCACGAATCACTGCATCAATAAAATCATTTACTTCGTGCCTTCTGTTCAACATTTTCAATGTTGTTTTGTTGGATGTCTGAAGTCCAAATTCAATCATTACATCGACTCTATTTTTATAAACTTCTAGTAAATTTAGCACATCTTCAGGGGCAAGATCAGGACGGGTTGAGACATCAAGAGCAATAACATCATCATTCAGAACGCTTGAATAAAGACTTTCCAGTTTATTAATAGGAGCATATGTATTCGACATTGCCTGGAAATAAGCAATGAATTTATTGATACCTCTTTTTTTTAGTGTAGCTTTTCTTTCTTCAACCTGTTCCTTTATATTTTTCTCATCATCAACTGAAAAACCGCTTCCAGTCGAATCACAGTATATGCAACCACGTGTTCCCTTTGTTCCATCTCTATTAGGACAAGTGAATCCTGCAGCAATTGGTATTCTATAAACCAGTTCACCGTATCTTTTCTTAAGATGCGTTTTTAAATCATTGTAAGGTTTATTAAAGTTCAAGAGATCTCTCTAACTCCTTTGAAAAGCTCTTAAAACTGTCAATTGCGCTTTTAACTGTTTGTTTTTTTCCTCTAAAAATGTAAATCCATTTTCCCTCGTACCAGGTTTCTGTATAAACATCATCACCATCAGATACCCTTCCATAAACGTAGGGCAATGTCCCAATGAATGTTTTAAACTCACCTAATGTATTACCCGCCCATTTATACCAGAATTTCAAGGCTTCAGTTGATTTTTCAAACTTCAGTATGAACATCTCAAGTGTTTCTGTACCTTTTGCAAAACGTGATTCAAGAACACTCGCATTCTTAACTGTATATTCATCTATTACCGCTCCGTCCATTTCAACCTTGACGGAAACAACCATATAATCATTGAAAGTAAAACCAGCAAAATTACCAGGTGATAGCTTCCTAGAACCAGAACAACCAGATATTAACAGTACAGCAATTAATAAAGCGATGACAAAATATCTTTTCATCCAGCACCTCCAACATCACTAAATGTAATGCTCCGATAATTTTTTCAATTCAAAAAGCAGCGTTTCTTTATCTTTAAACAATTTTATCGAATCCACATCTGAATCCATTAGTCTTTTCAGATATTCTCTATATTTTAAACCATTTCGAGGATCTTCAATATCAGGGTTAATCTCTGTTAATGGTATCAGAAAAAACAGTCGATTTTGTATATCATAATGTGGTATCGTTAGATCATCTTTATTGATAACCTGTTCAGCAAATAACAGTATATCAATATCTATATTTCTGGGACCCCATTTTATGGTTCTTTTTCTCCCAAGCTCATTTTCAATACCTTGTGTTATCTCTAACAAATCATAAGAAGTTTTTCCAAATAAAAAGCTGCCAACACAATTTAGGAAAATTGGTTGTTCCGTATATCCATATGGTATCGTTTCGTACAGGCTGGAAATTTTATGTAATATTAGTCCTTTCTGCAATAATTTATCGATAGCAGTCAGTATTATTTTCTTCCTATCACCAAGATTACTTCCAAATGCCAAATACGCTTCATACATTTAGTAAACGCTCCTTAAGCTTCCAAGCTTTATTTTTTAGCTCATTAATCTGGTCAACACTTAACCCCTTATCCCACCAGTATGGAAGAATTGAATTGTTCAATAAGAGAGGATCTACATTTTTTGGCAATTTTCCGTCATTAATTAACTCTTCCCATTGTGGTGTTTTTGGTATTGGAGTAAATTCGTTGACATTTGGTACAATTCCAAGTTCACCACATTTCTTTATAGCCTTTGCTGCATCTTCCATTGATTGTCCAGGTAGGTTGGCAATAATATATGCACTAACCTCTTTTGAAGTAAATCCTGCATCTTTAAGATTAAAGACTGCTTTTTCAAGATCTATGTTTGAAACCTTTCCTCCAGTTTTTTTCTGTAAGTCAGCGTTATATGTTTCATAACCAAGCTTTATTGTTTTGAAGTTCGCTTCTTTCATTAAATTCGCAAGTTCTTTATCTATAAATTTCGCATGTATCCCATTTGGTAAATGAAATTGGACTTTCCTTCTTCTTTTCAAATACATTTTGAGAAAACGTTTAAAACGATCTCCAATAAGCAAAGCATCATCGAAGAAAACCATATTTTTTGTGCCATCATTTGAAAAACGTTCTATTATATCCAGTGTCTTTTCTGAACTATGAAAAGTGAAGTCTTTCCAGAGTCTCCAGCTGGCACAGTAACTACATTTAAAAGGACATCCAACACTGGTAATCAAAACTTTGTAAGGAATTTTTTTGTAATGGCTGTAATCAAGAATTAAACTTTCTATCCAGTCCTTATTCAAATTGTGTATGTCAATTTCAATATCAATATAATCAAGAGCCTTCTTCAGCGGAAACATGCCTGTTCCCGGCGAAACAAAATCGGCTCCAGAATTGTTTCTAGCATGCTCAGCAAGAAGTGTTGAATAAAGCCCGCCAAGCACTACCGGTTTCTCATGAAGCTCTTCTTTTATAACCCTTATAGTATCTGAAACGCCATAATGCCAGTATGTCATCATCGACGTAACAAATACTGCATCCACATCTTTATGGACACTGAGTTTTTTTCTGAACAGTTTTTCAGGCATACCATATCTTTTGAAATAGCGCGGTATTGATTTCATACTGTTTGGTTTTTTGATGGTTTCATTGTAAAAATTGCCTGTTCCATAATATTTGTCTTTTACCGGTTTTTTCAAAAATCTAATTAGTTCTTCATCATGACGATCCAGTAAATCTATTAGTCTGGGCTCTATACCAAACTTTTTAAGCATAGAAGATATATAAAGCAAACCAACTGGTTTTAGCCAAAAATCGTAAGCTGAAACATCTTCAATCCAGGGATTAACCAGTAGAATTTTTTTCAATGTTCTTCACTCTTTCTCCATAAAGAGCTATTCCTTTTAAAGTTAGATCTTTATCTACAAAATCAAACAATTTTCCTTTATTTAAAATATCCACAAATCCTCCAGAACCTATTACTTTATACACAATCCCACGTTCCTTCTTGATTTCATCAATTATTCCAGAAATAGCAAAATAATTTGCATTCACAATGCCAATCCTAATATTGTCAGCTGTATCGCGACCTATCTGTGACTCAACAAAATGTAAATCAACCTGAGGTAACTTCGAAGTACTTGTGAAAAGTGATTTCATTGACATTCTAAGTCCTGGAAGAATTGCTCCACCCAGAAAAACACCATTTTCCACTACATCTATTGTTGTAGCTGTTCCCAGATCTACTACAATGGAATTCTTACCATAAATGGCTGCAGCTGCAATTGTATTTGCAATTCTATCTGCTCCAATTTGCTCTATTGATTTTGTATGACAATAAAATCCCGCACTCTCATCAGGAGCAACCATTACAGGATCCAGATTAAGGTATTTTCTTCCAAAAACATTAAGGACCCTTTCCAGAGATGGTACAACTGAAGCTACACAAAAGCACTCAATATCGTCCAGGTTGAAACTGGTATCTGCAAGCAAATTTCTTAACAATATAAATAATTCATCTTCGGTTTCGAAATGTTTTGTTGAAACATTCCAGTGTTTCAATATCTTTTCACTATTTCCAATGCCAAACACTGTGTTTGAATTTCCAACATCAGCCAATAATTTCATTTTATCGCCCCTATTAATGTTAACACGCCAATGCATTGTCTACCACTGGAGAAATAACGACTCTCTTTTCTCTACCCCCTTGAAGCAGTGGTGATTGAATGCTATAATCATCTTGCTTGATTGGTCATGGATAATTAAACCCAATTAGAGCCGCTAGCTCAGCCGGTAGAGCACCTGACTTTTAATCAGGGGGCCGTGGGTTCAAATCCCACGCGGCTCACCAGCGAGAGTGGCGGAACTGGCAGACGCGCTGGACTTAGAATCCAGTGAGTTTCAAAAGCTCGTGAGGGTTCAAATCCCTCCTCTCGCACCAGAACGTCACTCTTGAAGGATATTTGCGGATGTAGCTCAGTGGTAGAGCACCTGCTTGCCAAGCAGGGGGTCGCGGGTTCGAATCCCGTCCTCCGCTCCAAAAGCACCCTAAAAGGGTGCTTTTTTATTTGGTAGCGGTAATTTGAATAATTATGTGATAGCGGGTTTATTTAGATATAGAAAAATGATATTTCGTTTCTATAATTCAATTAAACCAGGAAAATCTGTAAATAGCCTCACCAAATACCTGTAAACATTCCACTTAACATGAGCTTCATGTTCAACCTTCCTTCAGAGATATTGTTACTTAAATTGGCTCCTGCACCAATACTAAAGATCATATTGCCTGCCTTCAAATCAAAGCCACCACCGATAAGCCAGTCAAAAACATTCCACGTTGTTTTTGTGTTTACACTTACTCCAGCCCTTGCCTGAAGAGTACTAAACAAATCAAATTCCGAGGATAAACCTCCATAAAGCACATCCATTCCATCCCTTGTTCCAATTTCCAGCCCAAATTTGAACTTGTCAAATGTAAAACGGGTCCCGAGCATTACATCCAGAAAATCACTGGTTGAAGATGATCCCGACTTCCAAAGCAAACCGTTATCTACAAAAATTACATAGTCAAGATATGGCAGTCCTTTACCGGTAATTCCGCCAGTGAATGTCAACCAGTAAGTATTGTCCGGGAAATTTGATTCATTCTCTCTTTCAACTGATATTTTCCCGCCCATTTTAGTCAACTCAGACAACTGAGTCGATACTGTGTAGCTGAACATTCTAATTTCTCTTATTCTTTCAGTGTCCATAGAAAATTCGAGAATACCAGCCATTCCTGAACTTGAAGAATCATACAAATAAAAATGCAAATCTCCTGGATCGGTTGCAGTGGCAAAGTTACTTATTCCCTGATAAAGTTGTGCCGAAAGTCCATTGTATTCTATCCCGTAAAGATCTGAAGGGCTACCGTGAGCAGCCCAGTAGTCTGTGGCAAGAATACAATTCCCTCCCGTTTGGGTCTGAAATGGATCAAGTCCAAAAACATATAAAACAAATATTATCACAATAGAGGTAGCGATGATCTTCTTCACAGCAAACACCTCACAATTTTTCTTCATTACTCGATGACTCTGGATCCAATTAATCCCTTCTTCAAACAATGATTCTTAAACTCGCTGTATTGATTCCTATCAACGGCATTTCTAATTCTTCGAGTAAACTCGTTTAAAAAAGCAGTGTTGTGATAACTCAAAGCTAGTTTAGCCAATAATTCTTCTCTTCTAAATAGATGGTGCAAATATGCCCGAGAATAGGTTCTACAAACGCGACAATTACATTCGGGATCTACAGGTCTTTCATCATATTTATACTTGGCAGCTTTTAAATTTACTTTTCCATTCCATGTTAATGCTGTACCATGCCGCCCAATTCTTGTAGGTAAAACACAGTCAAACATGTCTATTCCGTTATCAACAGCGTTAATAATCAAATCTGGACTACCAATACCCATCACATACCTTGGTTTACTATCAGGCAAAAAATCTACTGTAAAGCTCAAAACTTTACTCGTAATATCGAAATCTTCACCAACACTTAAACCACCCACTGCAAAACCATCAAAATCGAGTAATGTTATGTCTCTGGCACTCTTCTCTCGTAGTTTTTTGTAGAATCCTCCTTGAATAATTCCAAAAATGGCTCTTTCTTCATCGTGAACATTTAAACAACGTTGTGCCCATGCTGTTGTTCTGTCAACAGATTCTTCAACGTAACTTTTATCAACTTCTGGAGGTAAGCATTCATCAAATACCATAACGATATCGCTATCAATAATCTGCTGGATTTTCATTGAAAGTTCTGGTGTTATCTTTTTCCAGCTCCCATCAAGTGGGGATTTAATAATAACCCCGTCATCAGTTACTGTCTTTTCTCTTATACTGAAAATCTGAAATCCTCCGCTATCAGTTAGGATTGGTTTATTCCAGTTCATAAATTTATGCAGTCCGCTAAAATGTTTTAAAACTTCCAATCCCGGGTTCAGGTATAAGTGAAAAGCATTACCTAATATAATTTGTGTATTTATTTCCAGTAACTGGTGTTGCCATAGTCCCTTAACCGTACCATTTGTTCCGACTGGCATAAATACAGGGGTTTCAATACTTCCTTTTCTGGTAATAATTCTGCCACGTCTGGCACGAGTTTTTTTATCCCTGCTTAATACTTCAAATTCAAGCATTCCTTTTCTCAATAACTTCAATTATCCGATCAAAACTCTTATTTATTTGATTCTCGAGTTGAGACATTTCTTCATGTATCCATTCATTATAATGCTTATCTTTTAGCGTTTTCATGTTGATCTCTACATTTGATCGAGCTACATAATAAACAGCTTTTAATAAATGAGCTGCACATTCGACATCTGAAATTGCGTTTAAGTTACCCCATTTAGCTATCTTTTCAAGAGCTACGATAATGTTCTTACATCTTCTGGCGAGATCAAAAGGAACCTCGATAGCAGTTTTTAAAGCCTGTTGAATCTTTACTGTTCTTGTGGCTTTCTCTTCCTCAGTGTTTTTCGGCATTTTAAGGCTTGCCATTACTTGATCAAAAGCCTGGACATCTTTGTTTACAAGATCAGAAAGATAACTGATTTCATTTTCCATTGTTTCAAGTGCACTTTCCATACGTCCTTCAACATCTTCGTATCCTTTTTTACCAATGGTCAAGCGTGAAACCATCGCTCCCAGTGCAGCGCCTAACGCAGCTACCACTCCTCCAACTGCTCCGCCTCCTGGAGTTGGCGATTTTTCTGCAACCTTTTTTAAAAAGTCCTTAACACTCAGTGTACACAGATCCATTTTCATCCCCCCGCGACATGTATATTTTTATTCTGCAACAATTTTTATACTCGAACTCGTTCCAATTCTATCAGCACCAGCTTTTATCATTGAAATGGCATCGTCTCTGCTTCTAATTCCACCTGAAGCTTTAACCTTAAGCCCTCCTGATGCATATCTCATTAAAGAAACATCTTCAACCGTAGCACCACCAGTACTAAAACCGGTTGAAGTTTTTACAAAGGCTGCTTCGCTCAACCTTGCAAGAACACAGGCCGCGATCTTTTCTTCAATATTTAATAATGCCGTTTCAATTATTACTTTAACAGATTTCCCTCCAGCTGATTTTACCACTTCTCGCAGTTCTTTCAGAACGTATTCATATTCTTTACTCTTCAAAAGCCCAATATTTATAACAACATCAAACTCATCTGCTCCATGTTCCAGACCCCATCTTGTTTCATAGGCCTTAACACTGGTTGATACAGCTCCCAGTGGAAATCCTACTACAATCGCTTTTTTGATATCTGTTTGTTCAAGTTCTTCGCTAATCAGCGGAAGATATGAACTGTTAACACAGACAGCTTTGAAATTATTGTCTATGGCTTCTTTGCATAAATTCACTATTTGCTCAGGAGTTGCTTGAGGCTTAAGCTGAGTATGATCGATATATTGATTTAATTGAATTCCATCGGATACATTCCGGTTTGTCGGAGAATAATTGTTTTTATAATCTTCAATGACCCTAAGAACTTCTTTATAAACATTCATAGATTCACCCTCCTATAATTCAAGCTCCTCTGAAATATCTCTCATAGCATTTAATGAAAGCACCAAAAAATCTTCCAGAGTCATTCCAAAATCTTTACAACTTTCCATCTGTTCTCTACTGGCTCCTCTTGCAAATGATTTTTCCTTAAAGCGATTCAAAAGAAAATCTAGATCCAGATCTTCAAGAGTTGTTCCTTTTCTTATTAGTACAGCTGCAACAATAAAACCCGTAACGGGGTCAGCTGCGTATATTGCTTTTTCCATTAAGGTTTCTCTTTCCTTTTTTCCACAATGAGCCAGAATAGCATTCTTTATGTCATCAGGAACATTATATTCAGAAAGCATCTCAACGGTTCTTTTGCCATGATTTTCAAAATCATTATTCGTTTCTTCATAGTCAAGATCATGTAACAACCCTGACAATCCCCATTTTTCCTCATCTTGATTTAGTTTCCTAGCAAGTGCCTTCATGACGCTCTCAACAGCTAACACATGTTTAATAAGATTTTTCTGTTTAATATTTTCTTTTACCAGCTCATATGCCTTCTCTCTCGAAATCACCTTTTTTCACCTCCGGAACGATGTATTGTTTGCCAGCCGCAAAACTGTAACATTTACCCTTACCAATTATAACGTGATCGACCATCTTGATACCAAGCATTTCACCAGAATCAGAAAGTCTCTTTGTTATCTCAACATCTTCTGTGCTTGGATCGGGTATTCCAGAAGGATGATTGTGAACCAGGATAATCGCCGAAGCAGACTTTTTTATTGCTGGTCTATAAACCTCCCTAGGATGCAACAGCGACGCGTCCACAATTCCAACACTGATCGTATCCATACCAGAATAGTTTAACTTGTTATTAAGAGATATAACCCTTACAACCTCTTTATCCAAGAAGCTCATATCGTTACACAAGTAGTAAACACTTTTGGCTTCTTTAAGCGGTAAATCTGTTCTGGTAACCAATTCCTTGAACACCCTGTTCCCAATCTCTAAAGCAGCCTTCAAACTAACAGCCTTGGCAATACCTAGTCCTTTTACTTCGGCAAGTTCACTGCATTCTGCTGTTAGCAAATGCGTCAAAGAGCCATATTTTTCGAGGATTTTTTTAGATAACTCAAGTACATTCGTTCCCTTTGTTCCTGTTCTTAGTAATATAGCAACTAACTCATAATCCGATAGAGAAGCCGGGCCTTTTTCAAAAAATTTCTCCCTTGGAAGACCAGGTTGTTTCTTCGTCAAATGCCACACCCCATTTCAAAAGATATTCCCAAATTTTTCCTACAGGAAAACCCATTACATTATAAAAATCACCTGATATCTTTTCAACAAATAACGCCCCAAAATCCTGAATTCCATAGGCACCGGCTTTATCAAGTGGTAAACCCGTCCCTACATAAGTTCTAATTACTTTATCTGGGATTTTTCGAAACGTAACGTATGTTTTTTCAATAAATGTAATCTGTTTGTTCTTTCTTGATAAGGTCACCCCAGTATACACAGTATGAGTGTCTCCAGATAGTCGCTTCAAATATTTAATGGCATCATCTGCACCCGTGGGTTTTTCCAGTAGCCTACCATTATGTACAACAATTGTATCTGCTCCTATAACAATATCTTCACTATAATCATTACTAACACTCATCGCTTTTTTTCTCGACAATTCCTTCAATTCTTCCAACAAAATAGAAATTTTGGAAGAGTCAAGGTGTTTCTCCACATTCTTTGGTGAAACACTTTCAAATGGCAATCCTAGTAATTTTATTAGCTTTCTCCTTCTTGGAGAGGTAGAAGCCAATATTAATTTCATAAAAAATCACCACTTTTCACTCTAATTCTATGCGCAATAAGAGCGTTGATTATGGCCGATATACTTCCAACCAATGCAAAGTAAGGGAATATAGTTATAACTCTAAATGTACCCATTATGAAAACTCCTGCAAAAAGCAGCTGAAAAAAATTATTTGCCAGTGCTCCGGTTAGACTAATTCCCAGATATCCAAAACTCATTTTCGATCTGTAAAGTGACCACATAACTAAAACCGCAACTATTGCGCCTCCGAGTCCCATTACATATCCTGGCGTCATCAACCTTCCTGATAATATATTTCCTATGGTGCTCTTACCAGCGGCTATAAGCAGCAAACTACTTAAGGAAACTCTCGGTAAAGCAACTAATAAAACAAGATTTGAAAACCCCCATCTCCCACCAGGAACGATACTGGGCAAAGGTAGAAAAGTCTCCAAAAAATAAAGTACGCTCCCCATTGCTACATAGACCGAAAGTAACGTTATTTCTTTAGTTTTCATTGAGTAATCACATCATAATCCAAATTATTGAGATCGGTCTCTATGATGACCATTATTTTGTTTGGTATACAGACAATCGGCACGCCCGGTGTTGATACCCATCCCATCTTTACACAAAGCTGCTGAGGACAGTCAGATTCCCTTATCCTAATTTTTTTGTCTTTTACTTCAACAACTACATGTTCCATAATTGAATATGTACCATCTTTAGTCAAGTCAATTTTTAAGGTCATTTCACTATTGATATACACAAATGCATTGTAGCTTGATCCATTGTTAAAGGACAATAAAGTAATCGAAATCAAAAATCCAGTTAAGACTATTAATAACCAATCATGCTTCCCTATTAGTTTCATTTTCCAGTATAGCCTTCTATACCTGGTGATTTGTAAATCCTTAGATCTTCCTGAATCAGCAACACCAGTGACCCATATCTGGGTAAAAAAGTGATTCCGGGCGACTTTCCCATTATAAAGGCAGCTGTTGCATAGGCATCAGCTAACATCGCGCTCTTATTAATAACCGTTGCGCTTATTGTATTATTTCTTGCTGGTCTTCCAGTTTTTGGATCTATAAGATGGTGATAACGAATTCCGTTCTCTATAAAATAACGCTCATAGTCTCCTGAAGTAGCAACTGCCCCTTCGTACATCTTTAGATATTCTATCGCATTATCAGCGCTGTCACTTCTCGGATGTCGGATTCCTATCACCCACGGTCTTTCACCATACTTCGGTCCAACAATTCCAATATCTCCGCCTGCATCAATATAACCGGTAGCATCGGGGTCCATGCTTTTTATTTTTTCTATAGCTCTATCCACTGCATATCCTTTTGCAATTCCGGAAAGATCAATCATAGAATTATTTAAAAGCTTTATTCTATCATTATCTTTGTCCATTATGATATTTTTATAATTCACTGTATTCATCACTTCATCGATATTGTTGTCTGAAGGAATAGAAGGTGTTGAATCTGTAGATGCTAACCCCCACAATTCAACAAGCCTATAAACTGTCGGATCAAAGGCTCCATCAGTATTTTCTGAAACCTCTAAGCAGGCTTCGATTATATGAAGTGTTTCCTCATCAGTAAAAACCCAGTTTCCCCCGGATGCATTGATTGATCTCATATTTTCACTGTTTTTTCTAAATTTTGAATCAATTCTCGCTATTTCCTGAAAAGCGCTGCTTGCAAGCTCAACAGAAGAAACCTTTTCAGATGCAACGTTAACAGTTACATAGGTTCCAAGGAAATATTCAGTTCTTTTGTAATAAAGAGGTTTTTCATTGCTGAAGTAAATATATAATAAAACACTGATTGCACTTATGAGAAGAACGCTATAAACAATTATCTTGTTTACAAGATTATTGGAATCTCTTTTCCGCACTCGGTGCACCTGCCTTTTTCATCCAGCTTTTCTAACTCAATATTATAGCCTTTTCTTCTAATAAGAAGTGCTCCGCATTCCGGACAGTAAGTATTTCCCTCCTCCATCTCAGGAACATTTCCAAGATAAACATAATTGAGGTATTTTTTGGCTATTTTATGAGCTTCTTTCATCAGTTCAATATTAGTGGCAGGCATTTCTGCTTTATATGCAGGATAATAACGTGTCAAATGAAGTGGAATATCTTTTGAAAGGGATGATAACCATTTGAATTCCTCTTCTAACTCTTCCAGTGAGTCATTCTTACCTGTGACTATCAGGGTAGTAATTTCTACATGGACACCCACTTCTATGGCTCTCTGAATAGTTCTTAAAACATACTCTTTTTTTGCTCCCAGTTCTTTCATGTAATAATCATCATTCCATCCTTTTAGATCAATGTTCATTGCACTTACAGATTGAATAAGCAACTCTAAAGGATCCCTTTCTATGTATCCATTTGTTATCAACAAGGTTTCAATACCTGTCTTGGCTGCTACCCTCGCTGTATCTAGTATAAATTCAAAAAAAACAGTTGGCTCATTGTATGTGAAAGCAACACCCCAAGAATCTTCACTATCTATTATCCTCAATAATTGCGTTGGCTTTACCAATTGAATATGCCTTGGTCTTTTCGTTGCTATACTCCAGTTTTGACAATGAGGACATTTCATATTGCAACCCCAGGATCCAACAGAAAGTACAGATTTACCCGGTCTATAATGATAGAGCGGCTTTTTCTCAACAGGGTCCATACCTATTGAGGTTAATTCACCATAGTTCAGAGAGTACAGCATACCATTCCTATTTATTCTTGCTCTACATATACCGGCGTCTCCAGGCTTTATCCTACAGTGATGTGGACATAATAGACACTCAATCACAGAATTTTCTAATTCATCAAAATAGATAGCCGGCTTCATAAGATCCCTCCCAATTAATGGTACCGATTAACCTTAAATTTGTAGACTTTGTAATCTTCTTCAGGGCTAATACCGGCTTTTCTAAGCACTATTGAAAGCTGTTTTTTAACAGTATCAACACCTTCAAGGTCAGGAAGCAAAACACCTTTTCTCCATCCTTTTTCAACAATTACACCATATTCCTGAGGATCTAGTTCATCGATAGTTGTTTCCTCAGGTTTTTCCAGTACATCAACGTTTATCACCAGCTCTTCAAGTTCTTCCTTTTTGACAGCTGGAAACCTAGGATCCCTCAAAGCAGATGCAATAGCATTATCTCTAACCTCCTCTGCCAATGTTCCTTTGGTAGGGGTTATGGTACCTATACAACCTCTTAAAGAACCATCTTTTTTGTGTAGAGTAACAAAACATCCAGCTTTCTTTTTTAAATCTTCAGGAAAATCTTTTTCGATTTCCGGCAGTCTTCCCTTATAAAAATATTCTTTAAGTACTTTCCGGGCCCACTCAACATAAATAGACTGTGCTTGCATTAAAAATCACTACCCAAAGAAGATTTCAGCAAGTTTATAGTATTCATATGGTACAAATTTCTTTGTTGCTATAGCATAATCGATTGGTATGGACACTATTGCATTTCCTCTTAAAGCCACCATTCTACCGAAGTCCTTACTCAAAACAAGCTTCATAGCATGAACGCCATATCTTGTTCCCAAAATTCTATCAAAAGCTGTAGGTGTTCCTCCTCGCAAAAGATGACCTAAGACAACAGATCGAGTATCATATTCCGTTTTGTCATTAATGATTTCGGATAGATAATGGGCTATACCCCCGAGTCTAATATGCCCAAAGGCATCAATTTCACTTTTATCACCAATGATATTTTCAAGTTCAACGGGTTTGAAACCCTCTGCGACAGCTATGACCATGTAACTCTTCTCTTTCATTCTCTTATTTACGTACTTAAGAATTTCATCCAGAGTCATTGGATACTCAGGTATTAAAATCAAATGAGCACCAGCTGCCAATCCAGCTTCAAGTGTTATCCAGCCAGCATCTCTTCCCATAAGTTCAACCAGAATAATTCTGTTATGGGATTTTGCAGTAGAATGTAACCTGTCAATTGCATCTGCTCCAACGTTAACAGCTGTATGATATCCAAATGTATAATCGGTGTTGGAGACATCATTGTCAATTGTTTTAGGAACACCTATCACGTTATAACCAAGAGAAGCAAGCTTAGCGGCAACAGTTAATGTATCGTCACCACCTATTGCTATAATCGCATCAAGCTTTAGCTTTTCAATATTTTCTTCCACTTTTTTTCTTTGTTCTTCACTGTTAAAAGGATTTGTTCTTGAGGTACCCAGTATTGTTCCTCCAATTATATGAATCCCTTCAACATCATCATCACTAAGTGTTGTATATTCACCATCTATCAAACCTTGCCAGCCATGTTTGATACCAATAACTTCAACTTCTTCTGGTGAAGATTCAACTATACCTCTGATAACTGCATTCAAACCAGGACAGTCTCCTCCACCTGTAAGAATTCCTATTTTCACTCGCTACCCCTCCTATTACTTTTGACATCTAACTTAAATTATACCACGCAAATTATTTTCTAAAAGGAAACTCACTTGAGAATTGATGTATAATGATAACTGGAAATTACTGAAAAATAAGGAAGTGATTTTTTTGAAAATCAGTAAAAACGATATTAAAAAATACTTAAAACAGCGCAGTAATAAGCCGCCAATTTTCAAGGAAATTTGTAAAGAATTTGATATTAAAGACAAAAACCGACGGAACCAATTGCGAATAATGCTCAAAGAAATGATATACGCTGGAGAGGTTTTTAAAAGCTCAAAAGCAAGATATTCTTTGCCTGGAGATAATATGTTGGCAGGGATTATACAGTTTACTCGAAAGGGAACTGGCGCTTACGTAAGGTTTGACTCGGGTAGTGAGGCCTTTGTTCCTGCAGAGCACACTGGTTTTGCTATGCACAGAGATCGCGTGCTTGTTGAAATCACTGATAGTAGAAAAGAACCTCCAAAAGGAAGAGTAGCCAAGATAATAAAAAGAGAGTCTAAAAAAATCGTTGGTACATTTACCACAAGAGGTGTTTTTGCTTTTGTAATACCTGATGATCCAAAGTTTAAATATGATTTTTATGTTGCTCCTGAGAATTTTAATGGGGCCAAACCTAATGAAAAAGTACTTCTAAAAGTAACAAGCTACCCCTCACCGGGAAGAAATCCTGAAGGGAAAATTGAACATGTACTTGGCAATGTTGAAGATCCAAACATTGATCTTCCTGTGGTCATATACAAGCATGGACTTTCTGAGCCTGGAGAGTTTCCTAATAATGTAATTTCGCAGGCTAAGAAGGTTGCTGCGGAACCATCAAAAGATGAATTGACGAAAAGGAAAGATTACAGAAACGAAATTGTCTATACAATAGATGGTGAGGATGCCAAGGATTTTGATGATGCTGTTTCTGTAAAGAAGTTAAAAAATGGACGCTTTAAGCTGGATGTACACATTGCTGATGTATCACATTATGTGGAAAGCAATTCTGCTCTGGATAACGAAGCCTATGAACGGGGAACATCAGTTTATTTATTGGATACAGTTATTCCTATGCTGCCCTTTGAACTTTCAAACAACATATGTTCATTAAAACAGGGAAAAAATAGACTGACTATGTCTGTTGAGATGGAAATTGATGAAAACGGAAATACAGTTAAAAAGGAGATCCATAAAGGTGTAATCAGTTCTGTTAGTAGACTAACATACAATGAAGTTAACAAACTTTATGAAGGAAATACTGACGAACAATTAATGAAAAAAATGCGTGTGGTCAAAGAATCTCTTTTCATAGCAAGAGAACTAAAAGATGTTCTTAGAGAAAGCAGGAGAAAGCGCGGTTCAGTAATGAATATTACCTCAAGGGAGGTAGAAATCATAAGAGATGAATCAGGGCGTGTAAAAGATATCATTCCTGTTGAGCGTGGAGAATCTGAAGTTGTAATCGAAGAATTTATGATAAAGGCTAATGAAGCAATAGCTGAGATTTTCGATTCTAAAAAAATACCCTTTGTCTATAGGGTTCACGATGAACCGGATCCTGATTCAGTGCTTCAACTCAAAAACTATCTTAAAGCACTGAATCTAAATATTAAAATACCAAACAATATAAACCCACATGTTATGCAAAAAATACTCGATAAAACAAAGGATCACCCTCTTCATACATCCGTAGAAAGACTTCTTGTAAGAAGTATGCAAAGAGCAATCTATTCAGATCAAAACATTGGGCACTTTGGTCTTGCTTCCACTGCATACACACATTTTACTTCACCAATAAGACGATACCCCGATCTTATGGTACACAGACTATTGAAGGACTACATACTCAACGGTCATCCTGACAAAGAAACTAAAGAAAATTATGAAGAAATTTTGCCTAAAATAACGGACCACTGTTCAAGAAGAGAAAGAATAGCCAACGAAGCAGAATGGGATTTAAGAGATATGAAAAAAATTGAGTATATGAGCTACAGAATTGGAGAAACTTTTAACTCAATAATAATTGATGTAACAAAATTTGGTTTGTTTGTTGAGATTCCTGAAAAAACCATCAATGGTCTTGTTCATATATCTACTATGAATGATTATTATGAGTACAACGAAGACAGTAATGTACTTGTCGGAAAACATAAGAAAAAGGTATACCGAATTGGAGATGAGCTTAAAGTACGAGTGGTACGCGCTGATAAAACAACAATGGAAATTGATTTTGTGATTGAAAATCAAAATAAGGGTAAAAACAAAAAGAAAACAAAAAAATAGTATAAGAAGCCTTATCTCTAAAAAAACAATACTGAAACATCAATAAATAATAATCTCACTCTTGTAATGATTGACCTATAATTAGATCTTGGAAACTTCAGGAATTACTCTTTTTCTACTGTATTCGGCTATATCCTTTGTTGCTTCGAGTTCTGAAGTAGGAATAGGAATGTGAATTCGATTATCATTAAATCGAACTTCTTTCATTCGTTCAATTTTAAGATAAAGAGACATCTCCTTTCCTGGTTTGTATGTATAAATCAAATTATCAGCTTGTGATGCAATTCTGTTAACAAGATCCGCATGCGGTTTTGAGCTCGCTGCAAACAATGTAGAAAACCTGGAGTTTCTCATCGTTTTTATAATGCTGTCTAAAATAGACGAACGATAAGTTGGAGAAAAAAACAGCAGATTTAAAGCAGAAGCAAAAAGAAGTATTCCAGGGGATTCTTTTTGTCTATTCAATATTTCTGAAGCTTGATCCAGGGTCTGATCCCAATGTTCTGGATAAACAAGGTTTGACGAAAAACTCTGCCTTTTAGCTTTTCCAACCCTCTGAGCTTCAGGGTCAAATTTAACAAAAACTATTTGGTCTTCATAACTAGAAAGATTGTATCCCACAACACGTTGAAAGCTTTCATATAGAAAATGCTTTTCAGGATATTGAAGTGACATTAATACGACTCCCCCACCTTCTTTTAGCCAGGCATCGATAATCGCATTGCCGATAAGAGGTTTCCCCGAACCTCCAGGGCCAGTTATAAGTGTTGAACTTTTTATTGGCCAACCATCAGGTAATAGATTTGCTAACCAATCAACAGAAATTTGTATTGTCTTTGACATATAAAATCCTCCTGTTTGACATTTTTAAAGTAATTTTTTACATGAAAAAACTGGTTTATCGTTTCTTCCGTTTAATAGCCAAAAATGAGTTTGTTATCACTCAACAAAGATATGCATAATTATTATCAGAGTAATATTGTCTGATTTTATCATAGTATTATTGTATTTCAATATTTTTACTTTTAGTTAAAAGTTGCGTTCATAGTCCATTATTGATATGTTGTTTTATCCATCAAAAAGAAGTATCAATGGTTATTGAAACGAAGTAGTTTGTGAAAATCAAAAATCTTCTTTAAGTAAAAAGCTTTTTTTGACAGTCAAGCTTATCTTAGAATAGTGGCGTGAAACCTTGAATATTCCAGTATTCTTTCATCAAAGAATTGTATAAATCTAGAAGACTATTCTTGTGCTCATTTTCCCATGTGGACAAATGTAAAAGCAATTTTCTAGCAGGTTCAGCTTCTGTTTTTTCTGCCAGATCATTATAGAAATCCTCGAAATCTTTTTCAATAAGGTACCCCATTCTTAAAATGGCAATATCACCAACAATATCGTTAATATCAAAACCTTTAAGTTCTACACTTTCTCGATTTTCAAATATCCGGGGTTCCTTTAATTCTTCTAGAACTATTTCGTCACCCCTGCCTGCTTTTTCTAAAGCCTCCCTAATATAATTCACGTGGTCTTTTTCCATATCTCTTAATTTCTCAAGTATATCTTTAACCTCATCAGTTTTTGCTCTAGCCAATTTTTCCTCGTAAAATGAAACACCTTCCTTTTCTCTTGCAATTGCAAATTTTAGGATGCTTATTGTCTTTTCACTCATAAATATTCCCCCTTTTTCATTTTGCTTAATTTTAACATTTAAAAACAATGCCCATCAGTTATGAAAATTTTTCTTTATCTACAACCTGTCCTGAAAAATCCACAATCTCTTTACACAGCTCATTTTTACTTCATTAAAGTAGCAATGTTGTTTCTAATAATTGGACTGTTGCTGTGGTATAGTTTAACTAAGAATAGTTAAACAAATCAATCAGGAGGCATTTATATGTTTACTATTAATCTAAGAATTAATGAAGAGATTTATCGACTTGATGAATTGTTCCCATTTTCAATAGCAGTTGTTGATCTTATTTACGATGGTGATATTCAGCTTGCAATTGATGAACTTAAAGAGAGTATTATTTCAGAATCACTTGAAGCCCTGAACAAACTGAGTGATATTTATGACGAAATTCTCGACCCTGAGATGTATTCACCAATATATTTCAATGAATTCAATAGATACATGGAAGAAACAGGTATAAATATAAACAAATTAAAAAACGGAACTTTTAGCGGTTATAAAGATATGGTTATGCGTTTTGCGGACAAAGATCAGTATAAGGAAGCTCATTCTTATCTCGATTTACTGTTAGAATCTGGTTATGATATTGCGGGGACTTATGAACTGAAGGGTACTTTGTTCCTTGAAGAAGGTAAAATGGATGAAGGAAAAAAATGGCTTGAAAAAGCCATTGATGAAGACCCCACTCTGGCTTCAGCGTATTCCTCCCTTGGCCAGATGTACTTCAACAACGGTGAATGCAACAAAGCTATAGAATGCTGGGAACATGAAATAAGTATTGCCCCCAATCACATCGTTACGTACTTCATGTTAGCAGATGCTTATCTCATGCAAAACGAAAAGGAAAAAGCTGTAAATATTCTTGAAACGCTTATTGAAAACGATGAAAAGAACCTTTTAGCAAGATATCAATTAATGAATATTTTGACAGATATGGGTAAGGATGATAAAGCTGAAGAACATAAAAAGCAAATACTTAATGCTGAGCCAGTTTATAGTAGCGATATAGAAATATGGTCAAGAATACAATTTGAAGAAGGCAACTTCGAAAAAGCAAAAAATGTAATTGAAAAGCTACTTGAAACGTCACCAGATCTTGAACATCTAAAGATAATACTTATTGTACCATACATCAAACTTGGGCTTAAAGAAAGAGCCTGCGAGTTGCTTAAAGAATTTAAAGATGAACGTTTCTGGTATTTTTACGGCAAAAAGGAACTTTTTGAAGAGTTTTTGAATGAAGAAGAGAGAAAGGTCTGTGAAATATAGTGATCCATTTTCTTTTCGGCATTCTTGGAGCGGTCTTCGGCAGTTTTTTCAATGTGGTAATCTACCGGCTTCCAAGAAGAGGGCTTTCCATAAATGTTCCCAGAAGAAGTTTTTGTCCCCATTGTGGTCATGAATTGTCCTGGAAAGACAACATTCCTTTAGTTAGCTATGTTTTACTTGGTGGCAAATGTAGATATTGCAAAGAACGTATCTCATCCAGGTATCCTATAGTTGAATCACTTACTGCGCTTTCATTTGTGTTGAATTCTATTTTCTTTCCTTTTTATCAGAGCCTGGCACTTTGCCTTGTTTCTTCAGGACTGATAATCGTTTCTTTTATAGATTTGGAAAAAATGATTATTCCAGATACTGGATTGATTTTTACCGGTATCGGTGCTGCTTTATTTTCGTACCTAAAAAAGGATTGGCCAGGGATTCTCGTTGAGGCAGTTATCGTATTTGGATTAATGATTATTTTTTATTTCTTTGCAAATTACTTCAAAAAGGATTCTTTTGGCTTTGGAGACGTTGAACTTCTTGCGATACTGGCGCTCTCGCTTGGCTTTATTGGAATACTATTTACCATAATGCTCTCTTCTGTGATTGCATTATTAACTTTTATTGTAATCAAAGCAGCAAAAACTGAAAAAATTAAACTTGATTATCGTATTCCATTTGGACCTTTCATAGCACTGGC
>JBNGCV010000010.1:0-44340 GCA_049975465.1 Kosmotogaceae bacterium
ATTGTATCATCAAAAAGATTAAGGTATCAATAAGTTAGGCTTTTTTTTGGATTCCAATAATATTAACGGTTTATGAAGCAGATCTATTTGAAGTATTACTTTAAAAGAAGCCCGCAAATACTCTCCAGAAATCTTTCGTCTGCAGGAGTAAAAGCATCAATATAGTGACTGTCTATGTCAAGCTCACCCAAAACTTTGCTATTTTTCATTAGAGGAATCACTATCTCAGATTTTGTTTTCGTGCTACAACTAAGATAGTTTGTCTCTTTTGAAACATCTCCCACAATGAAGTTATTTTTTGTTTTCGCAGCTTGACCACATATACCTTGACCAAAATCGATTAACACATGTTCCGTTGGTTCTCCAACGTAGGGACCAAGCCCCAGCCTATTTTTATCCATTGCCAGATAGAAACCTGTCCAGTTATAGTATTCTATGTAATGATCGAGAAAAGTCGCCGCTTGTTTAAGTTTCTCATAATATTCCTTATTTTTTATCTTTTCCCTCAATATTTCAGCCAATTTTTTGAATCTTCTTTCTCTTTCTTCAATACACATTTTATGAGTAACGCACAATGATGAAAATTCTCGAAATTCAAAAGCGCTCTGCTTAATAAAAGAATCGATCTCTTCAAGATCTTTATCCTTAAAATATGCTACCAGATCAATGAAAACAACAAAACCCTTGCTTGTTGGAATAAAAAGCCTAGTTTTAATGCCCAGTCCGCCTAAGATTTGTATTACAAAATCCTCTCTGTTTAATACCAGTTCTTTTACATTGTGTTTTAGTTTTTCCACTGCATCGTGCTTCTTTTCTATGCCTATTTGACTCCATTTTTGATATAACCTGTCCAGATACCTTCTTTCAATCGATAGCAGTATTTCTTTTTCTCTATCTGAAGTAAGACAATTTTTCATACTGTATTCTTCAAATACCCTTGGATGATCTCCCTTGTATTTATCCCAAAAAACAGACCATTTCTCTTTTGGCCAGCTTAAGATTCTAAAAAATTCTCCTGTAAAATCTCTAATTATACTTCTCACAGGTGCACCTCCACTGGACATCATTGCTTCGTACACTGTAATAATTATCTAAAAAACATCAACTGTCTAATATTAGGCAGTTGATTACGCTAAATCTTATTAGTTAACTCATGACTGAGAAACACCAAGCAGTATTATGGCATCAAAGTAATCGTAATAAATATTTTGATCAGCTATCCATTCTCTTAACCGATAATACAAACCCAAACCTTCTAGTTCAAAGGTTGCAAAGTATTCAGCGCTATGATATGGTTGCGCTTTTTTAAACTTTTCTGTTAAATCAAAGCTTTCATTATTAAGAAAAGCATAGGTTTTTCTTGTCTCAAATATCTCAAGCTCGGGAATCTTATCACAGGTTAAAACCTCAAAACCCGTTCTTTTTCTCCATTGACCCTTTACAATCTGTGAAAAATTACCATAACGTGAAAAATCAGGAATATTGTTTATTATGAGAATCCTGGGTTCCTTTTCTTCATCAACCATCGGCCTTTCTACTATTGGAATAACGTTACCATTTTCATCTATTTTGTAAGGAAGAGTATTTATCGTTAGTCCAGACTTATTCGTTACAAATGAATACATCAAACTTATCAATGGTACAAAATCAAACTCATTATCAGTTTCATTCATAATAAAACTAGCTGTTCTATACATATTCTTAATATCTAGACTAAAGACTTTTTGGACCAGCTTCATCAAAACATCTTTTTGTCTTTCTATTCTTCCCAGGTCACCCTCACTATCAGAACGGAATCTCAAATAATTGAGTAGTTGTTCTCCTTTTAATTTATGGTATCCCTTTTCAAAATGTATATGGAGATCCTGCTGAAAATCATCATGATGCATGGCATCTTCTACAAGAACATCAATTGGACCGGTGAATTCCGTTATCTCTATTACCGTTTCAAAATCAAGTATCATATATCCCGCTATTACACTAACATTAACGAGTTCTTTAATCGTCTCAGCAAGTACGTCGATGCCATAGCTCAGGTAGATTGAGTTTATTTTATGTTCTTCTCCTTCCACCTTAACCAGGGTATCTCGAGGAATACTTACAATTTCGAATTCATCCTCTTCATTTTTTTTCAGAGTAACAATGAAATCGGTACGTCCACCTGAAGAAAGTTTCCCGCCAGAATCTTTACCAACAATTATAAAACCAGCACTTTCATCTAGACTTTGTTCTTCAAAGTAATTTACGAAAGACTTTACTGTGAAAAAGATACAACTACTTAGTACAAATAAAGCTGTTATGGTTATTAGGTAACGTAATAACTTTACCATTCTTCAAGTTGCTTCCTCAGATCATTTAAGGAGTCTGTGTCAATATAGATCTTTTTTACAGGTTCATTACTGGTTGAAACAAAAATCTCTATTGGTCTATCTGTCATTCCCTTTAATTTATAGGGTTCTCTTTTTAAATTTGTCACCCTATCCAGAAATGCTGCAATTGCTGCTGAACTAATTTTTGCATTATTATTGTTTTCTCTTATAATTTCTTCAAAATCTCCAAGTTTCCAGTAGTCAAAAATTTTCAATCCTCTTTCAGAAAGTAAATCTAACATAGCGTTTATGTTTTCCGCTTCATTTCCCAGAGTATTGGAGAGATTTTTTAATGTTTTTTCATCCAAAGAAAAGTAGTATTCATATTCAGCATTGATACCAAGCCATTCATCAATTGTCTGAAGTGCCTTCCCAACATTATCTTTAACAAGTGTGTCATTACCGTGAAGTGAAGCAAACATAGGTATCTCAACAGCAAATACCTCGTCTTTTCTGGTTCTAACAAGATAGAAATTGGAGATACTTTCTTCCTGTTCATATAGAATCAAATAATCTATGCTCTCTGCATTGAAAATTTCACTGTTCCTAACCCTTGAAATCATATAATAAACATAAAAACCAGCAATTACCAGAGCCAGTATTATTATTAATATTAGGATTGGTCTTCCTTTCTTTTTTTTCTTCCTCTTTACCTTTATGGCAGGCACTTTAAGCACCTCCTTGAATATAATTCCACGTTTCTACGATCTCTGGAAGTAAAAATGAATTATCTTTCAACGCCCACTCTATTTTAGAAGATAACGTCATCTTGTAGGCTCTATCAAGGTCTTCAAATGCTATCTTTCTAATTTCTCTACTTACAGAGAAGGGCCTATTTTTCTCAGCTATATCAGCGATCATAAGAATCTTACCAATTTTACTAAGTTTTTTGTGACCAGTGACATGCCAATAAATGGCGCCTAGAATATCTTCATGAATATCAAATCGCTTCTTTAGATAAAGAGCTGCAACCTTTCCATGCAAAAGTACAGGTTTCTTGCGTTCAAATTTGTTTTCTTTTTTTCCATAACCCCTGAACATTAATAATAATCTATATGGCTCTATATCTCTAAATAAATCATGTCCAAGTGAAGCCATTTTGGCATAATTACTGTTAGTACCATAAATTATTGAAAGCGTATTGGCCAGTTCCGATGTTCCCAATATATGCTGCAATCGTTCTTTTGAAACAATTTTTTTCAATAAATCTATTAGATATGAAAAAAACTCGTTCATCATTCATTTATTTCCCTAAAATAGATAGACAGATATATCAATTTTTACCAGACCTCACTAAAAACATTGAAAACTTCTAGTGCATTCCATTCAGTAACTCTATTCTCAACTGATTCGAACAAAGAATCCATCTCAGATTTTGAATTTGCAATTATCCCAACTGTTATTTCAAGCTCTCTTTTTGAATCATGAACCCCCGTTTCAACAACTGACGCATTGAAGTTTTTTCTTAGATCGTTTATCAGTCTCTTTACTATACTTCTTTTTTCTTTCAGCGACTTTACGCCTCTTAATCTTATTGAGAATGTGTTATACCCGAAATGCATACTGTTCTCACTCCAGCTCGTTTTACAATCTTTATCCTCTTTGTTATGTTTGATTATTACCAAATACAAAAAAGGGGCACTAAAGCCCCCCTCTAAACGAGAAAATCACTTGTTCTCTTCTTCTTCTCGTTCACGCTCAACAATGATTTTTTCCTGTACATCGGAAGGCGTTTCCTGATATCCGCTGAACTTCATAGTAAAATAACCTCTGCCACTTGTTAACGAATTTAATTTACTGGAGAAGTCTAGCATCTCAGATAAGGGAACATGAGCGCTTATTTTGCTCAATCCTTTTCCCTGTGGTTCCATTCCAAGTGGTCTGCCCCTTCTTGATGTAACTTCTCCCATAACGTCTCCTGCACTGTCATCGGGAACGAATATCTCAGCTTCCATTATGGGTTCAAGAATAACCGGATCAGCTTTTTTCATACCATCTTTAAAAGCATGTATGGCTGCCACCTGAAAACTCATATCGGAAGAGTCAACATCATGATAAGACCCATAAACTAGCGTTACTCTTACGTCTACAACAGGATATCCCGCAACAACACCATTTTTCATGGCTTCTTTGACTCCCTTTTCTACTGCAGGAATGTAATTTTTCGGGATTACCCCTCCAACTATTTTATCAACAAATTCAAATCCTTCTCCTCTTTCCAGTGGTTCAATTTCCATCTGTACATGACCGTATTGGCCGTGTCCCCCTGTTTGCTTCTTATGTTTGTATTCTGCAGTAACTTTCTTCTTTAGTGTTTCTCTGTAAGCTATTTTGGGCTTTCCAATT
The DNA here is from genome assembly GCA_049975465.1 of Kosmotogaceae bacterium. Taxonomy (GTDB): domain Bacteria; phylum Thermotogota; class Thermotogae; order Petrotogales; family Kosmotogaceae; genus JASMTM01. The sequence goes on from JBNGCV010000010.1 coordinate 4,716, forward strand.
TCAACATCGACAGAGAATAACTTTTTTAGTCTTTCAACCATTACATCAAGATGAATACCACCTAGCCCTGAAATAACTGTTTCAGCGGTTTCAGCGTCATGCTCCCAGGTAAAGGTGGGATCAGATTCTGAAAGTCTTGAAAGTCCATTACTGATTTTGTCTATATCAGACTTTGTCTTTGCCTGAATTGAACGAGATAACATGGGTTCAGGCAGTACCGGAGGAACAATTTTAAGTGACCTATCTTTGTGTGCCAATGTATCAGTAACTTTACTTTTCTTGAGTTTAGCAAATTTTATAATATCACCAACCGATGCTTCCTTTAACTCTTCATCTTCACCACCGGTTGTAATCTGTATATGACTCGCCTTTTCTGTCGAATCTTCATTAACAACTAGAAAGGTTTCTCCTTGAGAAATAGAGCCAGATATCACTTTTACAAAAGTGAGTTTACCAACAAATGGGTCCACAATTGCCTTGAAAACATATCCTACAAAAGGCTCTTCTTCAGTAAACTTTACCTTGATTTCCTCTCCACTGGACAATTCTGCATCAAGCTCATCTGCTTCAGATGGTGTTTTTCCAAAATTGATCAAAACATCCAGTAATGGATCTGCGCCTATGTTTTTCGCTGCTGATCCAAATGTTACTGGAATTATTTGGTTATCTACATAGGCTTTTCTTAATGTATTTCTTAACTCATCCTGTGTTATTTCTTCACCTTCAAAATACTTTTCCATCAATTCTTCTTCGTTCTCTATTATATCTTCAATCATCTTTGTCCTTGCTTCCTCTACCTGATCAGAAATCTCTTCAGGAATTTCTCCAACATTGTAATTTCCTGATGCTCCGTCATAGATATAGGCTTTTTTATCAATTAAATCAACAATACCCTTAAAGTTCTCAGCTTTCCCTATGGGCAATTGTAGCAACACAGGAGTTCTCTCAAAAGCTGTTTGTATTTCATCAAGCGTTTCTTCATATTCAGCTCGTTCTTTATCAAACATATTGAAGAAAACAATAAGACCCTTCCCCATATCTTTTGCAATTGTTCCAAATCTTCCTGCCTGAACTTCCATTCCTGCAGTTGAATTGATCACAATCACTGCATTTTCTGAGGCAAAGATCCCATTTGATACAGCCGCATGAAAATCTGACATACCTGGTGTATCGATAATGTTTATTCTTTTTCCTTTTTTTGTAAGTCCTGTTACTCCTAAAGAAAAACTTGCACTTCTTTCCTTTTCAATCTTTTCTGAATCAGTTAATCGCACGCCACTTTTCTCAACAAGATTCTCTGTTAATAGCAACGAATCAATAAGATGTGTTTTACCACATCCATGATGCCCAATAAAAACGACATTTCTTTTCTCTTCAACAGGAATATTTTCCATTGATTAACACCTCCAAATACTATTTGCTATCAATTGTTATTGCAATCGGTATAACCGGTTCTCCGGATGCAGGAGAATTAAATAGATTTCCTTTTAATACAAGGGCTGATGAACGACCTCCATCCAGACACATCAAGTGTTTAATATTCTTATTCGAGAAAAATTCTATCATCTCTCCAAAGGTTAAACCATAGCTTTGTGCCTGATATCCGTCAACAACAATAAAAACTATATTTCCACTATTTGTCTCTCCAACAAGTGTTCTTGGTGCTCTGGTATCAAGAATAGACTCATTGTAAAAATTCCTCTCGAAATCCGAAACAACTTTATTATTGTAAATGATTAGTGGACCACTTTCCACTGCAAACTCAATATTACCGTTAACTGAGCTAAAAATACTAAAATCTATCCTGTCACCTTTATCTATTTCTCCCAGTTTTTGTTTACCAACGGGAGACATAACAATCATTTTTGAGTTTTCAGGAATTCTTTGCTTGTAAACTGTATTGGTTACTTCATTATTTGAAACAGTGACATATGTATATTCATCATAATAGGGAATTTTATCATTAAATCTTTCATTGTATACAATAATACCCCCGCGATAAGGCGTATTAACGCCATTAACTATACCCTTTTTCCCATTCACTTCAATAATGTATTGTATATCCATTCTACCCATTTCATATTCGCCATCAACTTTGTAAAAAAGAGGACGATCATTTGAAGGAAAGCTCATTACAACATTGTTTTTTATTACCAGGCCAACAGGGTAATTTGTGCCAGGGTCATAATATCCACCATTAATTACAGCAAATGTATTCCGGTTTCCAAATGATGTTATTTTATCAGCTGATGGTATGCCATTCTGTGCTATGTTCAGTTCAATATCCATAATTGAAGGGTCAATTTCTAACAGAGTTAATGCAATTTTCCTGTATCCTATGTAATTTTCTATAACGCTGAGTTCGTAACCTTCACCACTTTGATTAGTAATTGTATTACCAAAATTCTGCTCGCTTCTAATGATAAACCTGTTACCATCCTTTAATATATGCAAATTTTCCGATTTTTCTGACCAGCTGGCTACCATTTTTACATATTCCTGCCCCCTGTAAATCTCTACACCTTCTGGTTTTGAAGTTGTTGATGTTTTTGCCGGCTTTACTGTTATTACAGCAGAATTATTATCAGTGATCCAAAAATCAATTTCATCTGTAAAAAGCTCCGTGTCAAATTCCAGCACTATCTCTCTGCTGTTTTTTTCAATACTAAGCAGTTCAGGATAATAATCATACAAAATAAGTAATCCTTCTTTCATAAATGAATTTACGGAAAGCAATTTGTCAAGAAGATCAATTGATATATAATACTGCTGTTCTTTACTAATCACTGCGTCATTATATTTTTGGCCGAGCTCTACGTATACTTCGCCTTTCTCAGGATATAAAGTTACTATTGTATCATTAGGGAATATTGCCAGTGCTTCTTTACCATCATTAGATCTGGTAATCCATGACCTTTCGTACATGTTAAGTATTTTTTCGATATTCACATAATAGCTTGAAGCATTTTGTAAAAACGCACCCTCAAATCGCTTACTTTCTCCATTCAAATGACAAATCAAATCGTTAGAGCCCAATGCAAAGGTAATCAACAACACTGTGCCTATAATCAACCAACATCTCTTCCGCATCAACAATCCACCTTAATAAATTTTATAAATCAACTGCTGTTTTTCTACATACTCATTTGATACTTCAAAAGAATCTCTTATTAATTTCACAGACTCCTTGTATTTTTCTCTGTCATTAAAAAATATCGTTGCCAGACTATCACCTTTTTCAACATAGTCGCCTATCTTTTTTTCAATAACTATGCCAACTGATGGATCAATACTATCTTCTTTTCTCACACGACCTGCACCCAACAACATCGACGCGTGTCCAATGTTTTCAGTCTGAATGTATTTAATGTAACCAGTTTTACTGGAATACACACTCCCTTTGTTCTCCGCTTCCGGAAGAACTTTAGATCCCTTATTTCTGATTTCAGAAGTACCACCCTGAGCTATAACAAATTCTTCAAATTTCTTCATCGCTTCTCCAGAATCTATTACATTGTCTATCATTTCATCTGCCTTAACTTTCTCGATGTTTTTTGCTAACTGAAGCATTCTAGAAGTAATTGTCTTGCATATTTTGCTCAAGTCTTCAGGGCCTTCACCCTTCAATGTCTCAATAGCTTCTTTGACTTCAAGAGAATTACCTACAGCTTTACCAAGTGGCTGATTCATATCGCTTACTATAGCTCCCATAATTTTCCCATGTCTTTTTCCTATGTCAATCATTGCTTCAGTCAAAACTATAGCTTCTGATACATTCTTCATAAACGCACCGTTACCTGTCTTAACATCAAGTATTATTAAATCTGATCCAATAGAAAGTTTTTTGCTCATGATACTCGAAGCTATTAAAGATATTTCATCAATTGTAGCGGTGACATCCCGTAATGCGTATAATTTTTTGTCCGCAGGAGCTATCTTCCCTGTTTGACCTACCACTGCCACACCGTGTTTTTTTACAATCTCTATAAACTCTTTTTCACTCAAGGAAGTTCTGTAACCCGGTATTGATTCTAATTTATCAATTGTGCCTCCTGTATGTCCGAGACCTCTCCCGGAAAGCTTTGCAAATGTGAGTCCCAAAGACGCTGCAACTGGTCCTATGATAAGTGTAACCTTATCTCCAACACCGCCGGTTGAATGCTTATCAACTTTTATACCATCAAGTTTGCTTAAATCAATTCTGTCACCTGATTCAGCCATAATTTCAGTTAAATTGTACCTTTCTTCGGGCGAAAGATGATTGAAATAAACAGCCATTAACCATGCAGAAACCTGGTAATCAGGTATTCTGCCTTCAACATAACCATTGATAATTTCCGCCAGTTCTTCCCTGGTATTCTCTTCGTTATCACGTTTTTTCTTAATCAAATCGTACATTCTCATGATGACACCTTCTTAATCGGAAGCTTGACAGTAAATGTTGTCCCTTTACCAAATTCACTTTCCATAATTACCTTTCCGTTGTGTTTTTCAGCAATAAAACGAACTATTGCCAGCCCCAATCCTGTTCCACCCATACTTCTTGAACGTGCCTTATCTACTCTGAAAAACCTACTAAAAACTCTCTCTTTTGCTTCTTTCGGTATCCCTATTCCTGTGTCCTCGACCTGTATTACTGCATTCTCTTCTTCGATCCAGGTTCTTATCCAAACTTTCTTTTCTCCATGTTCTTTTACAGTGGTATACTTAATTGCATTATCGGTTAAATTCAGCAATAGCTGAACCAACCTGTCAAAATCCCCTAGCAAAGCAATATTATCACCGGTATCATAGATCAGTTCAACTCCTGATTCTTCAGCAAGAGGTTCAATGATCTCATTTACATATTCAAGCACCTCATCAAGATTCACATTTTCCATTTCAAACCCTGTATTACCCGAATCCAGTTTTTCAAGATCTAGAAGATCATTAATTAAACGAGTCATCCGACCGGATTCTTTCTCAATGATACTGACAAACTGTTTTACGACACCACTTTCGTCACCAAACTCCATATCCATCAGTGTTTCTGCATAACCGTGAATAGAAGTTAAAGGTGTTTTCAGCTCGTGAGAAACGTTTGAAATAAATTCTCTCCTCATCTCGTCAATTTCTTGTTCTCTGGTGATATCTCTCAGTAAAATCATGTAATTGTTCTCATCCCCATAAATTACAGGGATAATCTGACATTCATAATACCTTCTCTTTGGTAAAAAAATCACTATTTCTGCCTTTTGGGTTTCATCATTCTTTATTACATCATCAAGTAAATCTGTAATGTTGTAATTATCAATAACTTCACTTATCTTTCGGCTCATCGGTTCAGGAATCTTTGTTATTTCTCTTGCTGATTTATTGAAGTAATTTACTTTCCCTTCATCATTTACGATGAATAGGGCTTCGCCAAGATTGTTCAAAACCAGAGAAAAGTATTCTAATTTTCTTTTGACCAGATCAATCTCACGATTTTTAGCAGCAAGTTTTTTTCTCAATTGATGATATATATAAATTGGCTCTGAGTTTTCTGGAATATCAAGTAGCTTCGCATATCTTTTCCTTGCCTTATTATAAACAGATAATCTCCTTCGTAAGGCTAGAAATGCATATAATAGCAGCGCCGAAAGCGCTGCTAATATAATAACAAGAATGTACAATGCAATTATTCTTCCTTTCCAGGATCTCTAAACTTGTATCCCTTTCCTCTCACCGTAATAATGTATCTTGGATTAGATGCGTCTTCTTCAATTTTTGTTCTAAGTCTTCTGATATGCACATCAACTGTTCTCGTGTCACCATAATAATCATATCCCCACAATTTATCAAGCAACACATCTCTACTAAAAACTTTGCCTTCGTTTTCTGCAAGAAATCTGAGCAATTCAAACTCCAGAGGAGTTAGGCTAACCAATTTACCTCTAGCTCTAACCTCATATTTTTCTGTATCTATCTCCAGATCACGTGCTGTAATTTTCTTCGGTCTTTCTTCTTTCGCCTGAACACTCTGCTGTATTCTTCTAAAAACAGCCCTGATTCTCGCAAGAACTTCTCTTACACTAAAAGGTTTTGTTATATAATCGTCAGCTCCAAGTTCAAGCCCGAGAACCTTATCAAACTCTTCACTCTTGGCGCTTAGAAATATAACTGGTGTTCTTCGATATTTCTCCATGCCCCTTAATGTCCTAACAAGTTCAAAACCATCCATTCTGGGTAACATAATATCTACGATAAACATGTCAATATCACTATCTTTGGCGATTTTCAATGCTTCTTCGGCATCATAAGCTTTAAGAATATCGTAGCCTTCTTTTTTCAAATTAAACGTCAGCAACTCTACTATCGAAGGTTCGTCATCGATTACAAGAATATTCTTTTTTGCCATTTTCTTCACTCCTTCCTTAATGAATTGATGTGCTCCGCATATTTTAATAAGTAACTTTCAATACCTTTTTCATTTTCCAGAATATCCACTGTGTCTTCAACTGAATCCTGTTCCATATTTGCTATACTATACTGAATAATCGATTGCTTAACACTTTCAAAAACCGTTTTAACGCCAGGTATACCGTGTAAATCTCTTCTAAGTGTTTTCTCTATTTTCTTCAATTCCTTCATACCTGTCATTGGTAAATTATAAAAGGCAGTTCCAGGCTTTGGTATCAATGGATTAAGGCTAACAATTATCCTTTTATAACCTTTCTTCCTGGCCTGTTCTACAACCTGAACAATGCCTTTTCTATCATCTTCTGATTCAAAAATCGCCCCATATATAAAATACATTTTTATGGCTTCAAAACCAGCTTTAATCCCCAGATTCAAAGCATTATCTATGTGATATGAATCGATTCCCTTCGAAAATAAATTTCTAATTCTTTGACTTCCACCTTCAGGTGCAATCGTAAATTGATTTTGCCCACCTTTTTTTAACAATGTTAAAAGTCCTTCAGTTAAAGAATCCGCTCTTAACGAAGAAAAGGATGGCTCAATGTCATACTTTTCTATCAGGTTGAGTAATTGTTCAAGGTATGGATAATCAGTTACGGTAGCTGCAACAAACCCGACTCTTTTCGTAATACTAGCAAAAGCAGATATAATCTTTTCTATTTGCTCAACTGAAGCAAATCGAGCTTTTCCAAAAGAATATCCCACAGAACAAAACTTGCATTTTCTCTTACAACCTCTACCAATCTCTATAAGCAACCTATTTGAAAATGAAGAATACCATGAAAGAAAACTGCTTTTCGATAGATAATTACTAATCGCAGGATTGGCAGAATCACATTTCGTTAATTTATCAGCGATTTCCTTTCTGTTAAGAGAACTTTTCAAAGACCAAAATAATTCTAAAAAAGAACTCTCAAGATCTCCTTTGTAAACATAATCAGCTATTCTATTCAAAAGAATATTCTTGAAATAGGTTAATGCTCCACCTACAATTATCACCGGATGATAAGGACCTCTTTCCTCTTTTCTGAGAGGAATCTTAAAATTTTTCAAAATATCCACAAAATTTAGTACATCTGTTTCATAATGAATACTAAAAGCCCATATCCTGAATTCATCAAGTCGCTTTAATGTATCCAGTGAAAAAAACCTTTTGAAAGACCTTTCGTAAAAAAACCGCTCACAGTTAATATTTCTTGATCGATTGAGACTCTTGAATAATTCATGGAACGATAAACTGGAACTCGCTATAGGATATGAATTTGGATAAATAAGTGCCACCGCTAGATCTCCTGAAATTTGAACATCTTCTAAAAAACGTTCAGATTCTCTGTATTTCGAAACCAACCGGTACTCTTCCCAGGCCTTTTTTTCTTTAGGCCTTCTCACTTAATCATTCTCCCAAAATATTCCATAGACACTGCAACTCTTTCAAAACTAAAGGTTGCGATATTTTTGTTGTGTTGTTTCGCATTCCCAGCAAAATATATTCTATTGTTTTTGACGTCTTTGATTCTTAATTCTATAACGAGATCTTCATTTAATTTCGCAGGGTTCTCATGTTCAACCCTGGTTTTAGAAACAACAAAAATTGTGTTTCCATCTATGTGTTCTGACAGCATTTCTAGTGAACATCTGTATATAAGTTTCATTAAGCCACTTGTTGACATCAAATCAAAAACAACTACACTTGAGTATTCGTCCCATTTTAACTCTGGCTCATCAAGACTTAACGTAAAACTATCAATCTTATTTTTAAGATCTTCTAGTTTTCCCATTTCCATCATCTTCTTTGTCTTTCTCTTTATCATTTTCTGAAACTACTTTGGTACCACTTTGTTCATGCGATTCTTCTTCATTATTTTCATCATTTTCTTTTGGCTGCTTGTTATCTTCTTCTAGTTCATCTTCTCTGTAGTAGTTTCCTTCTTCTTCAAGCCCAATTAACTTAGCCAGTTCTTTGCCAGTAATAGTTTCTTGATCGATCAATTTATCAGCGGCTTCATCGAGTTTGTCTTTATATTTTTCCAGAATTTCTTTGGCTTTTTCATATGTATCCATAATCACTTGTTTTACTTCGTTATCTATCTCACTTGCAATCTCTTCACTGTAATTTCTCATCCTTGTTAATTCTCTTCCAAGAAAGACTTCATTTTCTTCTCTGCCCCAGGATATTGGTCCGAGTTTTTTACTCATTCCAAGCTGACATATCATTCTCCTGGCAATATCAGAAGCTCTATCTAGATCGTTCGCTGCTCCAGTAGTTATCTCATTAAACACGAGTTCTTCTGCAGCACGACCTCCCAACATTTGAGATATATTATCCATTAATTCGCTCTTTGAAACAATGTATTTATCTTCTGTTGGGAGACTTTCTGTAAAACCGAGAGTTGAAGTCCCTCTCGGTATTACAGTAACTTTGTGAACAGGATTTGCGTTCGGTAAAGATAGTCCAACTATTGCATGACCTAGCTCATGGTAAGCAATGATCCGTTTTTCTTTAGGATTCATTATCCTTGATCTTTTTGCGGGACCTGCTATTACCCTATCTATTGCTTCTTCAAAGTCATGTAACGTTATTAGCCGGGCTTCCTTTTTAGCTGCAAGAATAGCTGCTTCATTTACAAGATTTTCCAGATCTGCTCCTACAAAACCAGGCGTTCTTCTTGCAAGCAACCTAATGTCCACATCCGGATCTACAGGTTTTCCACGCATGTGAATCTTTAATATTTCCTCACGACCTTTTACATCAGGTGGATCAACAACCACTTTTTTGTCGAATCTGCCAGGTCTAAGGAGTGCATGGTCTAAAATATCGGGTCTGTTTGTAGCTGCCATGATAATAACATCAGTTTTTGGGTCAAATCCATCCATCTCCACAAGTATTTGGTTTAATGTTTGCTCGCGCTCATCGTGGCCTCCACCAAGACCAGCACCTCTTTGTCTTCCTACAGCATCAAGTTCATCGATAAAAATAATTGCAGGAGCGCTTTGTTTTGCATGATTGAACAAATCACGTACCCTTGCAGCTCCGACACCTACAAATAATTCAACAAAATCTGACCCACTAATGAAATAAAAAGGTACATCTGCTTCTCCAGCAACTGCTCGAGCAAGAAGAGTTTTTCCTGTACCCGGTTTTCCAACAAGAAGCACACCTTTGGGCATTCTTGCACCTGTACCTTTAAAGAGGTCAGGGTTTTTTAGATATTTAACTGTTATCTCCAATTCCTCTTTGGCTTCATCTACACCCGCTACGTCTTTGAAGGTAACTTTCTGTTCATTGGATAAATATTTTCTTGCAGGACTTTTCGTAAAGCTGAATGCTTGAGAATTTCTTCCTGAAAATGATCTCATTGCAAAGACCCAGATGAAAATTATTAATGCAAGAGGGATTATTGTACCCAGGATATTAATCCAAAACATAGAGCTTCCTGAAGGTTCAAACTTCACTTTTACTCCATTGTTTGAAATTTCATCAAGAAGGTTCTGAAATTTATCTGTAGAAATCACTTGTGGGGTGACATAGGTTTCTATGGCTCGTTGTTGAGTATCAGTGGTTAATGTATACGTTATCTTTCCATCTTCATAAACAACTATTCTATCTATTTTGTTTGATTTAATATCATTTAAAAATTCACTGTACATAACTGTTTCTGTTGTATCTGAAGGATATAATCCTCTTAAGGCCAGGATCAGAAAAATACCAAAAATTACATAAAAGAGAATCATACCAATTCTGGGTTTCTGGTCCACCAAACTACCTCCTTTCAAATGCGAAAACAAGTACTTTTTCGGAATCGTTTTTCACTAAACACCTTTGAGAGCTTTTTATTCCCGGAACCCAGAGTATTTCATCATCTCCATTTACCAGAACATATTGCTCATCAAAAAAACCTTTAAAATCAGATTTGACAAGTATCCGTCTTACCTTTTCTTTTGTTGACTTGCCAAAAGGAACTATCTCATCATCCCACTTCATATTCCTCAGTTTGAGTGGAAAAATGACGCAGTCTTTAGAACATAAACTGATATACTTTCCATCAATTCTATCCGGCCAGTTATTTTCTTCGGTTATCTCTACTACACCACCAGGAATTTCTTTGCAAAATGGTATTTTATCAACTGAGTAAACTATCTGTTCTTTTATAAAAGGTTCTTTATAAAAAAACACCTGTCTACCGTAACCGAAAACTCTTAAATATTCCTTAAATTCTATGATCCAGTTCTTTTTAGAAGCTTTAATTTGCTCCTTAACTGCACTAATTCGTTCTCGAGTCGGAGGATAGTTATCTTCAGAAAAATAGGAGATTATACTCCTAATTACTTCTGACAAAACAATATCATCTAGCTTTTTTAAATTTTCTAGATTTGCCACCGCTCTGTCTTTTCCCCAACGAACTGTTTTAATTACTTCCTCAACTCTTTTGTAAATATAATCATAGCTCTCCTTAACATTAAGGAAAAACCTCCATATCGAATTCTCAACCGAAGGGTTAAGCTCTTTTAATAATGGCATAATTTTAAGCCGGACAAAATTCCTGTCAAAGACCTTAAGATAGTTGCTTTTGTCAGTTTCAAAATTGATCATATTGATTGTAACATAATCTTCTATCTCTTGCACTTTTAATTTAAGGAAAGGTCGTATAAAACAATCTTCTGCTGGTTTTAATCCAAGTATGCCCCTTAGTCCAGTACCTCTAACAATTCGTAAGATAATATTTTCGACAAGGTCATTTAGATGATGAGCGGTTGCAATTTTATCCAGCCCAAATTTTTCCTTTATTCCCATCAAAAAATTTCTACGTACCTTTCTTGCGGACTCTTCTGGTGAAAGATTTTTATTTTTTTTCATGAACTTCTTGACATCTATTCGTTCAAAGTGAAAAGGCACATCGTAATTTTCACAAATATCTTTTATCATCTTTGATTCATTAAGTCCTTCGTTTCCTCTCAGCATATGATCAAGATTCGCTACATGAAACGTGCAGCCAAGTTCCTTATGATGTTTTATAAAGAAGTCAAGCATTGCCATGGAGTCCTTACCACCTGATATTGCAAGCAGAATTTTGTCCCCTTTTTCTATGAGACACCATTCTTCTATAAAATCAATCACTTTCTTTTCCAGCATGTGCATAAAATCACCACCAATAACAAAGCGCCCTTAAGGGCGCCTGGAGCCAACGAAGGGACTTGAACCCCCAACCTGCTCATTACGAATGAGCCGCTCTGCCGGTTGAGCTACGTTGGCAACAGAGTTATTTTAACTCAGTTATATAAATGTGTCAATTTTTTACTTTGCGTAGGCTACGCTCCTTTTTTCTCTGATAACAGTAACTTTTATTACTCCCGGATATTCCAATTGCTCCTCTATCTTTCCAGATACATCTGCAGCCAATTTATCTGCAAGAACATCGTCTACTTTATCCGGTTCTACTATTATTCTTACTTCTCTTCCAGCTTGAATAGCATAGGCTTTTTCAACATGGGAAAAGCTGTTGGCAATATTTTCAAGATTTTCAAGTCGTTTTATATACATTTCAAGCGATTCCCTTCTGGCTCCCGGTCTTGCAGCAGATACTGCGTCAGCAGCAGCAACAAGTACCGCTTCAGGAGTATGAGCTTCTACATCACCATGATGATGTTGTATCATATTTATCACATCTTCTTTTTCGTTATAGCGCCTTGCAAGATCTCCTCCAATTACTGCATGAGAGCCTTCTATCTCATGATCGACAGCTTTTCCAATATCATGCAACATTGCTCCACGTTTAACTCTTTCAACATTTAATCCCAATTCGGAAGCCATTAATGTCGCTATCTGAGCTACTTCTATAGAGTGTTTTAAAACATTTTGTCCGTAACTTGTTCTAAACTTCAACCTTCCTATCAGTTTCACCAGTTCAGGATGCATGGAAGGTATACCGACCTGCATCAATGCGTCCTGCCCCGCTTCTTTTATTTCCATATATATTTCTTTTTTTGATTTTTCATAAATTTCTTCAATCCTAGTTGGGTGTATTCTTCCATCCTCTACAAGCGTTTCAAGGGCTCTTGTAGCAATTGCCCTTCTCAAAGAGTTGAAGCAAGATACTACGACCACTTCAGGTGTATCATCAATAATTAGATCCGCTCCAGTAAGCTTCTCAAAGGCTCTTATATTTCTTCCTTCACGCCCAATTACCCTTCCTTTCATCTCATCAGAAGGTAAACTGACTGTGCTAACTGTGATGTCTCCCGTAGTGTCCGCTGCATAACGCTGTATTGTATTTACCAAAATCCATTTTGCATGTTTATCTGCTTCATCTTCAAATTCTTCTTTTATTTGCTTATAACGTTGCGCAACCTCATATTCGTACTTCTTCTCAGCCCGTTCAAGCACAATTTCCTTAGCCTGTTCCTGTGTAAGCTCTGAAAGTTCATATATTTTCTTCTCTGCCGACTGTCTTATTTTTTCTGCCTCTTCTTTTTCTTTTTCAGCCTCTTTGATCTTTGTTTCGAGATTCGATTCTTTCCTATCCAGATTATCTTCTTTTCTCGATAATCTATCTTCCCACTGCTTCATTTCTTCGCGTTCTTTTTTTAGTTCTTTTTCCTGTTCTTCCCGTAAACGATGTAGCTCTTCTCTGCCTTCAATAATTGTCTTTTTCTTTAAATGCTCGACTTCTTCTTTTGCTCTTTCTTTAATAGTTTCTGCATCCTGTTTCGCCAATTTAAGCTCATCTCTAATTTTTCTATCAGCCCTTTTCCTGGCCAAAGGTAAAGCAATTAATATACCTATTATGCTTCCTAAAATTAACGAGACTACAATTGCGACTGCTAATAACATTTATTTCGCTGGTATGTCTATATCGTTTATCTTTACCAGCTCCCTCCTTTCATGTCTAGTTTTCAAAGAACTAACTATTCCAATCCGTGTTTTTCAAATTCACTTTCGATATCCTCGATACTAAAACCCTTTCGATATAGTTTTTTCTTAAGCTTTAGCAATTCCTTTTCATCCATTTTTTTGTCAGATGTATAGCTCTCTATTACTGCTCCGAGAGTTTCAAGAAAAACATTCCGGAATTCTTTCAGTGTGTCACTTATTAAATAGTCTTCGATTCCAAGCTTTTTTAGTTCCCTACTTATTCTATGAGGTCCTCTTTTCTTTATTCTGATGGAATCCTCAATATACATTCGCGTAAAACGGTTATCATTTAAAATATTTTTTCCTGATAGTTTCTCAACCGTATCTTCAATTACTTCACTGTTAAAACCTTCGCTTCTTAACTTTTCTTCAATCTCATACTTTGATCTTTCTCTATATTTAAGGTAACGATGGGCTTTTTTTAAAGCTTTATCCAGCTTTTCATGATCACTCACTTTTGTTCTCTTCTCTCTTTTCTCCTTCCTCTTCTTTAATCTTGGGAAGATTATTTTTACCTCTAATTCGATTTTCAATTTCTCTTAAGATCTCAGGGTTTTCCTTAAGATATTCTATTGCGTTACTTTTTCCCTGTCCAAGACTCAATTCATTCCCGTTTTCGTCAACATAGTTATACCAAGCGCCTTTACGATCAATAATGTTATCATCAACCGCAAGATTGAAAACTTCATTTTCATGTACAATTCCTTTTCCATACAAAAGATCTACCTTTACCTTTTTAAATGGTGGCGCTACCTTATTTTTTACAACCTTTACGTTTACTTCATTACCAATACTTTCGTCTCCCTCTTTAATTGATGAACTCCTTCTTATTTCTAGTCTTACTGAAGAATAAAACTTTAGTGCAACTCCTCCAGTAGTTGTTTCGGGGTTTCCATACATAACACCTATCTTCATCCTTGTTTGATTAATAAAGATGACGATAGTTTTAGATTTATTTACGGTTCCCGCTATCTTTCTTAAAGCCTGAGACATCAATCTGGCCTGAAGACCAACTTGCATATCTCCCATAGTACCTTCAATTTCAGCTCTGGGCACAAGTGCTGCTACCGAATCAATCACAATCATATCCAGTGCATTTGATCTAATTAGACCATCAACTATCTCCAGAGCCTGTTCTCCATAATCCGGTTGAGATATCAGCAAATTGTCAATGTCAATACCAAGGTTTCTAGCGTAAGTAACATCCAGTGCATGCTCGGCATCAACAAAAGCAGCTAAACCACCGTTTCTTTGAGCCTCTGCAATAGCGTGCAATGCCACTGTAGTCTTACCACTGGATTCAGGTCCATATATCTCAACAACTCTTCCTCTAGGATAACCACCAACTCCTAATGCCACGTCAAGCGCAAGGCATCCTGTGGGAATAACTTCAACTGCACCTTTTTGATCTTCCCCAAGTAACATAACTGAACCTTTACCAAATTGTTTTTCGATTTGCTTTATTGCTTTGTCGAGTGCTGTCTTCTTTTCTTTTGAAAGGTTTTCATCTTTCTTTGGACTCATGTTCTATTAAACCTCCTTCAAAATCGCATGAATATTGTTTTTCATATATAGCACCTTTAGGTGTCAAAACTGATTTATATACTATAACTTCATTTACGGGAAAAACCATTTCTTCAATTGAGATGGTTTTTAGTAATTTCATCCAGTATGCGGGGCTGTACTTCATTCTTCCCACCGTAATATGAGGATGAAAACGGCCATCGATCTTGAAACCTAAACCCTCTAATGCAATTTTCGTTTCTCTAAACAGTCGCGTGAATAACTCATTATGTTCAAGACCGATCCATATGACTCTTGGAAGGTTCTTCTTCTTAAAATAACCAAGTTTTTCAGTCTTTAAAGTGAAAGCAGGAAAACCTCTCAGCCTTTTTGAAATCATCGAAGCAACTGACCGTACTTTTTGACTCTCAAGTTCTCCTAAGAATGCCAGAGTTATATGCGTGTTTGCTCCAGAAATCCAATTAGCTTTAAACCCCATTTTTCTAAGCTTTTCACCAACAGAATCAACCAGATTTTCGACCTTTTTCCCCACATCTATAGCGACAAAGGTTCTCAAATTATTTTCCTCCTTCAGAAAACACATTGCTATCTTTCAGATAGGTCAAGCCACTATTTGCTGTTACAAAAATCACAACCCACTGAAATGTCTGGAAAATTAATGGCATATCAAATACTACAATTCTTTCAATATAAACAAATAAAATAAAAGTCATTTGAAGTACTGTTTTCGTTTTACCAAAATAATTCGCTGCAATCACTTTCCCCTCAGATGCTGCATGCATTCTCAAACCCGAAACCAAAATATCTCTTGCCACCACAACAAAAACAAGCCAAAAACTTGTGTATCCTTGATATGCAAAAACCAAAAAAACTGATGTTACCAAAAATTTGTCGGATATTTGATCCATAAATTTGCCCAGTTTGGTTATCTGTTTCCTTTTCCTGGCTATATATCCATCAAAAAAATCTGTTGATGCTGCAATAGAATAAAGTACAGCTGAAAAAATAACCCATCGGATATCCTCTGGTGCAAAATATGACGAGAATATAACTGGAAATGTAATGATTATTCTTGACAATGTTAACGCGTTAGGCAAATTCATTTAATACTTCTCCTTCAAAATCATGCTCATATGCATCTTTAATGGTGCATTTTACAAGTTTTCCCGGTTCAATTTTTCTATTCAAATAAACACTACCATCAACTTCAGGAGCAAAGTGATAGCTTCTACCTAAACTTTTATCTTCCCAATCCTCTTCAACTAAAACATCAAAGGTTTCACCTATCTTCAATCTATTTCTCCTTAGAGAAATCTCATCTTGAATTTCCAACAACTCTTCCATATAAGATTTGGCATTTTCTTTTGACATGGTAATAGGTAGCTCATAAGACTTTGTTCCTTCTTCACGAGAGTAAACAAATCCACCCAGTCGATCAAACTCTATGTCTTTAATAAATGCAAATGTTTCTTTTATTGTGTCAAGTGTCTCTCCAGGATGACCTAACATAATCGTTGTTCTTAAAACACTTTCAGGAATTCTTGATCTAATATCCAAAAAAAGCTGAGTTAGTTCTTTGGTTTTTCTGGTTCTTCCCATATATTCAAGAATTTTATCTGAACCACTTTGTACAGGAACATCGTAATATGGTAATACTTTTTTTCCCTTACCAAGTGATTCAATAATATCTGAATCTAAGTGATCAGGATGAAGGTAAAGCACTCTTATCCAGAATTCACCACGAATTTCACCTAGTCTTTTAATTAAAAGGGGTAAACTTTTGTTTCCATAAATATCAACTCCATATTGGGTAGTATCCTGAGAAACCAAAACAATCTCTTTTGTTCCGTTTTGAACTAACTGTCTTACTTCTTCCTCAATGCTTTCAACAGTTCTGCTTCTTGACTTACCTTTAAAAAGTGATATTGAACAAAATGAGCACTGTCTATCGCAACCGTCCCCGATCTTTACATAGGCATATGGCTCACTATCAATTCTGCGACATTTTTCATAAATAGCATCAGGTTCAGATCGATAAAAGTATGTACCATTATTTATCAATTCCGCAACCTTTTCAGGAGGAGCGACTCCTATTAATCCATCTAATTCAGGAATATCTTTGTAAAGTTCGTCATAGTATCTCTGGACCAAACAACCTATAGCTATGACCTTTAAACTACTTTCCTTCTTCAAATTACAAAATCCAAGGATCGTGTCTATACTCTCTATCTTTGCTTCTTCAATAAATCCACAGGTATCTATAATGATTATATCCGCAAGATCAGTATCATAAACTATTTCAATTCCTTTCTTTGATAATATTGCCTCCAGATTCTTCATGTCAGCTTCATTCTTCGCACAGCCAACCGTTTTAATACCTACTTTCATCTATAGTAAACCTTCCTTTTCTGTAAATACAAATCTCTTATACTTGTAAGCTCTTCTTTATAAACCATGTCTTTGTAATTCGGATAGGTATAATCAAGTTCTTTGAATTTGCCATTAACGTACATCAGCGTTACCTCACCATATATGCCTCTTCCAATATAAATTCTATTTGCCCAATGTTTTGTCGACGCAAGAACAAACTGCGCATGATGAATAAATCCAGGATCAATGTTAATTTTCCTTTTTCCATCCACCTTAAATTCTTGTTCCATATCATTTGTTAAGAGTTTAATCTCCGCCAGCTCAGAAGGATGTATCAATCGCTTAAAACTCAGCAGTTTACCCTGAAGTTTGTTACCCATTTCTTCATTGTAATATAACGTATATTTATCAAAATCCAGTGTCTTTGAAATATAATCTATGGGACCAAACCTTTTTTCCAGTATAGGTTGTATTTCTTTAAATCTGTAATCTATATATGATGAAAAAACGAATATAACAAGGTTAACCATCTCTGCATTACGCACATTGCTCATATAAACACCTCATAAATGTAACATAGATGATACTAATTAATTTAAGCGTTAATATAACCATTAACCTTTAAAATTATATCATGGTACGGTATACATTTCATTCTATCATCAACAAATAGTTTCAACTAATAAGCGCCATCAATAGCTGCTTACAAAAAATGTGATATAATTTCACAAAGTAAGCGCACTTACATTAAAAAGAAAACATGATTCTCCGGAGGTGATGAAATTGAACATGAAAATTCCTAAACCAACCATTAGAAGATTGGCAATTTATTATAGATGCCTTGATAAACTATTACATGAAAAACAAATGAATATTTCTTCAAAGGAATTTGGCAATCGCCTTGGTATTAAGGCAAGTCAAGTGAGAAAAGATCTATCATATTTCGGAGAATTTGGAAAAAGAGGTGTTGGTTACAACACTTTGAAATTACTGGACAGCATTGGAGAGATTCTGGGAATAAAAAAGACATGGAACGTTGTTATTGTAGGTGCTGGAAATCTGGGTAAAGCAATATGCAATTTTGAAGCTCTTAAAGAGAGCGGTTTTATAATCAAAGGTGTGTTCGATAGAGATAGAAACAAAATAGGAAAAAGAGCAAATAACCAGTTGATCATAAAGAATATTGATGAATTGAATGATTTTGCAAATGATTATAAAATAGATGTTGGTGTTATTACAGTTCCTGCTGAGAGCGCGCAGGAAATTGCAGACAAGTTAGTAAACCTAAATATCAAAGGAATTATAAACTTCGCTCCCATAAAACTTAAATTACCTGAGAACATTAAAATTGAGGATCTTGACATTTCAGTTTTCTTTAGATTATTATCATTTCAAATAAGTATGGAACAAAGGTCTATAAGAAAAATACAGGAGTAATGAAATGCTGGTAGCGATTGTAGGCGGTAGCGGAGCAGGAAAAACATCTGTTGCACAAAAAATCAAATTGCATTTTGAAAACAAGGTTGGAATACTTTCAATGGATGATTACTACAAAAATCTGGAACCAGGAATCGATCCTAGAGATGTCAACTTCGATAATCCAAATGCATTTGATTTTGATTTATTCACAAGACATATCGAAGATTTAAAGAAAGGAAGATCCATAAAAGTCCCTGTTTATAATATGGTTACTTATCGTCGCGAACAGGGAGTTTATAATACATTTGGATCTTCCCCTCTAATACTCGTAGAAGGTATTCTGGTACTTTATACACAAAAGCTTAGAAAACTTTTTGATTTTTCTGTTTATATCGATGCTCCAGCTGATGAACGTTTGATAAGGCGTATCGAACGTGACACTAAAGAAAGAGGGAGATCGCTTGAAAGCATAATAAAGCAGTATCGACGTTTTGTCGCTCCAGCATTCAAAAGTTTTATTGAACCACAAAAATATTATTGTGATATAGTTTTACCAGAAGGGGTTCAAAATATAGTGGGGCTAGGTGTAATTGTAAATGCTATTGAAAATATGATTAAGAACTAATCTTTGAGCCAGGGGGTGAAGCAGTGAATAAGCGTTCTATTTTGTTGATATTATTCCTTTCATTTATCATATTCGTTTTCCCGGTAGACAAAGAGATTGTTCTGGAAGAATTTAATGAATACGTCAGTGATTATAAAAGAGACGAATCAACACTGGAAGAGGTTATTCAATTAAAGTCAGATCTGGAAAATCTTGCTTTGTACAGATTTTACAAAGTTCAGATGGTTGGTAGTGTGGAGAAAAGAGAGAGTTCAACAACGATGGCAGAATTGCTTTCTGCTCACATGTATTCACTACCTGAAGGCTTCTTTGCTGATTACAACCAGAAAATTGCTTATTCTGCTTTCCTGGCCTGGGTCCTTTCAGAGATTTCATATGCTGATTTTCAACTGGGTACAATAAATGAAATGCCAGCTTATGCAAACAGTTTCTCTGATTATGTAAATCTGGCTCAAAACAGGGTTGTTGAAGTATATAAAGCCTGGATTTTATATTCTCTCGGGTTAGTAAAAGAGAAACCAGATAAATATCCCGACGATTTAGCAAAAACCGATTCGTTCAGTCAATGGAACATTGATATTAATCAAATTGATGATGAATCAGTTGATGACGTTCGCAGATTTACTGGAAATATGCTAATTCAAGAATTAAATCGTGTGATAGAAAACCTCTCTTCAAATCCCTATAATGCTTCAACAATTTTTATAGAAATGGTACGAGAAAGAGCAAAAATTGTTGCAAACAATGTTCCGGAGAATATTCGTGAAGAAGCCCAAAAACTATTTGAGTACTGGATATATCGCTCATTTTCACTTGTAGAGAAAGCTCCGGGCTACCCAGAACAACTTCCTGTAAATGAATTAGACATCCAAAATTTCGAAAATCCTTTGCAAGACTCTGAAGTGTCTTTGGATAAAGTAATATCGTTTCTGAATAACAATCCTGATGTGATGACACAAGTAATCACAAATCTGAGGGTACAAAAGATGATGATTCAGAGAGAAGATTTTACTCCAACGAAACTTATTGAAAGCGATGTTGAAAGCGAAATAAATAAGCTAAAATCTTCAATTGCGATTCAAATGGGAGACACAAAAAATGAATTATCAAAAATGTTAATTGATACTACAACAGCAGACGTGAATCTTGATTGGCTCAGGTTTATTGGATATATAGTCTTGGCACTTTTATCGTTAACATATCTTAAAATGCTAAAGCGTTATTTTGTTCCTATTATCATTACAGCAGAGGTAGTTTATGTTGTTTTCTTCGCAAATCTTATAACAAATATTGTGAATATCTCGGTTTATTCATCACTTGTCTTGCCATTATTGCTTTTTACCGGAATAATATATGTTTCAAAGCTACTAACACGTCGAAAGAAAAAAACAGTTCTTGATTTTTTAGCGTTGGCACTGATTATTCTGATCATGATTGTTCCATTTATCAAACTTTATAACGAAGTACCAGAAATCGCTCTTAATAATCATCCTGAATTTCATGAATCTGTCTATTACGGTTCATTGAAATACGACCTTTTCGATTCAGATAATGCACTGTTAAATAGAGAAATCGATGATTTAACATCGCTGATTTCAAGCGAATTCACTGAACTTAGAAGGGCATATGGTGTATTGTTAGGAAATACATTTAACAGTTTGGCCAGAGAAAGTAATTCCGATATAATGGTTACTAACAATAGAGTAAGAGTGATGATACCTTCATACAGTGAGTATTTTTCAATAGAAAATCATGATGAATACATCAACCAATTCGAAGAATTGCAGAGAAGATTAAAAGAGTTTTCCCAAACAAGCATGGCTAATTACAAGAATTATTTAAGTATGATAGACCAGGTAATCAACCGATCAGAAACTATTGTGAAATATTCCAGCGGCTATTTAAAAGATGATTTCAGAAATTACCTGAATGAAAAGCTTGGTAATAATCCTCAGTTTGAAGAATCACTTACGCATGTTGAAAGGTCTTTGAAAAATGAATTTGATACAAAACCTGAACCAGGAACCATAAGAATTTATTCATCTGTTGGATTTCAGGGACTGTTGATCGGACTAATGTTATTTGGACCGTTCACAGTTTTGTTTAAAAAACCTCTGTTTATCATAACAATATCTGTGATATTGGTTATTGGATTAGTTTCATGCTTAATAAATGCAAATGTATTAAATATTTTCGTTCATTCAAACGCGCCCATCTTGGAAACACAAACAAGTTCAAATATGAGTATTTTGTTTTTTATCCTTTATAGCTGTATAATAGTTGTGTCAATAATTTATGCTTTTACACTCTATAAGAAAGGGAGGGAATTAACGTGAAAAAGCTTTTCTTTGTATTAGCTCTAATGCTGATATTTACATTACCAGCATTCGCTGCCATGAAAGTGATTATGGTCACAGATGTCGGAGGTCTAGGTGACAAATCCTTCAATGATGGAACATGGGAAGGAATTAAAAGGGCAGCAGATTTTCTTGGACTAGAAACCGAAGTGGTCCAGTCACATGAAATGTCTGATTATATTCCAAATCTATCGAATGCCGCTGAAGAAGCTGATATTGTTTTCGGTGTTGGTTTTATGATGCAGGACCAGCTTGCTAAAGTAGCCCGTCAATACCCCGGTACATATTTCATAGGAATAGACATTTCTTATGAAGAAACAATTGAAAACGTAGCAACCTATATCTTTAAAGAACAACAGGGAGCTTTCATGGTAGGTTATCTTGCTGCCGGTATGACTGAAACAAACAAAGTAGGTTTTGTTGGCGGTATCCCTATTCCACCAGTGGAAAGATTCAGATATGGGTATGAAGCGGGAATTAGAGTTTACGAAGTTATTAAGGGAAAAACAATTGACCTTTTAAAAGGTTACACCAACGACTTTAATGATCCCAAGAAAGGTAAGGACCTGGCAGTTTCACAGTTTGCAGCAGGTGCCGATATTGTTTTCCACGCTGCTGGTGCATGTGGAAATGGTGTTATAGAAGCTGCTGCTGAAATGGGTGAAGGTTACTTTGCAATTGGTGTTGACTCAAATCAGGATTATATGGCACCCGGACGTGTTCTAACAAGTTCATTAAAACGTGTAGACAATGCTGCCTATCAGGCTGTACTTTCAATCGCACTGGGTAACTTTGAACCGGGGACACATATTCTTGGAATAAAAGATAACGGTGTTGGAATAACAGAAATGGAATATACAAAGCATCTCGTACCAACAGAACTGCTTAACGAACTTGACTATCTAAAGACATTAATAAAAGAAGACGAACTCGTAGTTCCTGAAACACAGGATGAGCTCGATGCGTTTGTTGTTCCCGATATAGAATTTCCCTGGTAAACATTAGATTTAGGGCGCCCTCAAGGGCGCCTTTTACTCTTTCTAATGATACTAAAGATCGGGAGTTTTTTCTCCCGATTTTTGGTAACATTGGAACCAGTGGAGGTGTGTTGAGTGACTAAAGATACCGAAGCAAATAACCAAATTAAACAATCTCAATATGCCGTCGAAATGAAAGGCATAGTAAAACGTTTCCCATCTGTAGTTGCAAATGATCATGTCGACTTCAACGTTAAGAAAGGAGAGATTCATGCCCTTGTAGGTGAGAACGGAGCTGGTAAAACGACATTGATGAACCAGCTTTACGGCTTGTACACGCCCGATGAAGGCTCAATTCATATAAATGGAGAAAAGGCATGGTTCAGAGGTCCAAAAGACGCTATAGATAAAGGGATTGGCATGGTTCATCAACATTTTATGCTTGTTGATAACCAAACAGTCGCTGAAAATGTGGTTCTTGGTTCAGAACCCAAGAACTTTTCCATATTTTTTAATAGGTCAAAATCAAAATCTCTTGTTAAGGAGCTTTCCAACAAATATAAACTTTTGGTTGATGTAGATGCCAATATTGAAGATATTTCAGTTGGAATGCAACAAAGAGTAGAGATACTAAAAATACTTTATAGGGGTGCTGATATATTGATTTTCGACGAACCGACAGCTGTTTTAACCCCTCAAGAAACTGACGAACTATTTGAGGTATTAAGACTTTTACAAGAACAGGGCAAGACAATAATTTTTATTACACATAAATTGAATGAAGTTATGGCAATAACCCAAAGAGTAACAGTGATGAGACTTGGTAAGGTGACCGGTAGAGTAAATACAAGTGAAACAAATCCCAAAGAGCTTGCTGAGATGATGGTTGGAAGAGAAGTATTATTAAGGGTAGAAAAAGAACCTGCAAAACCCAAGGAAAAAGTTCTTGAGGTTAATAATTTAAAGGTAAGAGATAACAGGAATCTACCAGCTGTAAAAGATATATCTTTGGATGTTAGAAAAGGAGAAATACTTGGTATAGCCGGTGTAGCAGGCAATGGGCAATCTGAACTGGTAGAAGCAATAACAGGTTTACGGAAAGCTGAAGCCGGGAAAATAAAATTGCTGGGAGAAGATTTAACTGACGCTTCACCGCTAGAAGTTAGACTAAAAGGGTTAAATCACATTCCGGAAGATCGTTTAAGGCGGGGCCTTATAACTGATTATCCGGTTTTTTACAATATGATACTTGGCAAACATGAAAGTAAACCTTTTTCTGAAGAAGGTTTTCTAAATCATGATGCGATAAAAAAATATGCCAAGAGCTTAACAGAGAAATTTGATGTAAGGCCTAATAACCCTGAGATACTTGCGGGAACGTTGTCGGGTGGAAATCAGCAAAAAGTAATTGTTGCAAGAGAGCTTGACAATCAGCCTCGAAAACCAAGAGTAGCTGTAATATCACAACCCACAAGAGGACTAGACATTGGAGCAATAGAATTTATTCATAAAACAATTATTTCATTAAGAGATGAAGGTATAGGTATTCTTTTGGTTTCAATGGAACTGGATGAGATTTTCTCACTCTCAGATAGAATAATTGTAATGTACGAAGGAGAAATAATGGGTGAAGTAACTCCAGACAAAATCAGCAGAGAAGAAATTGGATTAATGATGGCTGGTCATAAAAAAGCAGAAGTTCTACCTGAAAGCGGTGATAACAATGAATAAAAACAAGCTTTATCCCTTTCTTGTACCTATGGTATCAGTTTTAATAGCACTCGCCATTGCATCCATTGTAATCATTCTCATTGGAAAGAATCCGATATATGCTTATAGAGTAATGATAGTTGGTGCATTTGGTGGAGCAGAACAACTTGCAAATACAATTGTGAAGATGACACCGCTGGTTTTAACCGGTCTGGCAGTCGGATTTGGGTTTAGAGCTGGA
The DNA here is from genome assembly GCA_049975465.1 of Kosmotogaceae bacterium. Classification (GTDB taxonomy): domain Bacteria; phylum Thermotogota; class Thermotogae; order Petrotogales; family Kosmotogaceae; genus JASMTM01. The sequence continues at coordinate 29,290 of JBNGCV010000010.1, forward strand.
ATCTTCAATATTGGAGCTGAAGGTCAGATGGCCATGGGAGCTCTTATTGGTTCCATGGTAGCAATGAATGTTGGTTTCCTTCCACCATTCCTGGCAATTCCCCTCGCTCTTATTTTCGGTATGCTTGCAGGAGCAATCTGGGCATCAATTGCAGGTTTTCTTAAAGCATTTACCGGAGCTCATGAGGTCATTTCAACTATTATGCTTAATTGGATTGCCGCAAATATTGCAATATTTATGGTTTCAGGACCATTGAGTGTAGGTTCTGGAACTCCAAAAAGTCCGGAAATCTCTGAATCATCGAAGTTACCAATAATACTGAAGGTGAAAGCTACAGAAATGAGTATTGCAATATTCATCGCTATAATGGTAGCCATTGTAATGTATGTTATCCTCGAAAAATCGACAATGGGTTATGAACTAAAAGGAGTGGGTTTTAGTCCTAACGCAGCTGAATATGGCGGAATAAATATCAAAAAAAGCATTATATTGACAATGGCTATTAGTGGAGCCCTGGCCGGCATGGCTGGAATAATTGATATTCTGGGAGTCCCACCAAATAGATTCGTTGGTGAACTTACCGGAGGACGTGGTTTTGACGGTATTACAATTGCACTTATAGGTAGAAATCATCCCATTGGAATAATATTTGCAGCATTACTCATAGCCTCTCTCAGAACTGGCTCAAATGCTATGCAAATAACAGCCCAGATCCCCAATGACATTGTTATGATTATACAGGGTATTGTTATCTTCCTGGTCGCTGCAGAACGTATAGTTGCCACACTTCTGAGATATAGAAAACGAAGGGGTGAGTTTGTATGAACTGGCTTGAAGCAATTCTTGAAATATTAGTAAATCCGCTCTTCTATAAAATGACACTTTTATCAGCAACTCCCCTTATTTTCGGTGCACTTGGAGGAACATTTAGTGAGTCAACTGGAGTTGTAAATATTGCACTCGAAGGAATAATGTTAATGGGCGCTTTTACTTCAATTGTTTTTACATATATAACCGGTAATGCATGGTTAGGTGTATTGATGGCAGTAGTTATCGGTTTAGGATTTACCTGGTTCCATGCATGGGCAAGTATCAGATGGTCAGCAAACCAGATTGTAAGCGCTACTGCTTTAATTATAATTGCTGAAGGAGTTACCGCCTTTTTGATGATGCCAATATTTGGGCAAGAAGGAAGAACAGATATAATTGGGAGAGTTCCAAATATAAAACTTGAATTTATGGAAACGATCCCATTTTTTGGTGAAATTTTTGGTGATCTAAGTGCTTTTGTGTACATTGCTCTTTTAGCTGTTTTGCTTTCTTGGATACTCTTTTACAGAACACCACTTGGCTTGAGAATGCGAGCGGTTGGTGAAAATCCAGAAGCAGCTGATACTCTTGGTATAAATGTTTACAGTATTAGATACTTTGGTGTTCTTATGAGTGGAGTTCTTGCCAGTCTTGGTGGAGCATTCCTTTCTGTGGGAGAACTCGGTAGTTTCGGCGAGAACATGACCCATGGAAGAGGATTTATAGCTCTGGCTGCAATGATCCTGGGAAACTGGAACCCTGTAGGAGCCCTCGGAGCAGCTCTACTTTTTGGTGCAGCTGAAGCGCTGAATCTACAGCTTCAAAGTAGTACGGCTGTTACTGTGTCTAACGCTATAAAACCTTTGTTCAACATGTTACCCTTTGTGGTTACACTGGTTGTTGTTGGAGGATTCATTGGAAAAACAAGAGCCCCAGCTGCAAGTGGAGACCCTTATGAAAAGGAATCATAAAAACATGATTCATAATACATAAATAAAACCCGCCTTAAAGGCGGGTTTTATTTTTAAAAACTGTAAGTTGTTCCTTGAGAACCATCCATTAGATTTATACCCAATTCTAATAATCTGTCCCTTATTCTGTCAGCGTCTTTATATTGTTTGTTTTCTCTATATTCATTACGCATATCTATTAGCAGTTTGATTAAACCATCAACATTTGAAAAATTTCTTTCATTACTTTCAAGTATTCCGAGAATGGGGCCAAATTCATTTCTTATTAAATAACTGTATTCAATCATTTCCCGTTCATCTTCTGAATCTTCAATGTTCTTGACCAATTCAAAGATAATAGAAACTACCTTTGGAGTATTAAAATCATCGCAAAGCGCTTCTTTAAACCTTTTTATATAAACATTCATTCTTTCTGACTTTTCTAGTAGTGGATTACCTTTTAGTTTAGTATCAAAGGGTCGTATAATTCTATTAGCACGTACAATAGCTCTTTTTGTTTCTTCAAGCATCTCTTCGGAATATTCAATTGGAGAACGATAGTGTTTGGATAGGATGAATAATCTTATAGCATCTCTCCCATATTTCTCTACAGCTTCGTCAATACTTATGAATACACCTTCAGACTTAGACATCTTTGACCCAGCCAGTTTCATCATTCCGTTATGCATCCAGTATCTGGCAAATGTCCTTCCTGTTTTTGCTTCGCTCTGCGCCTTCTCATTTTCATGATGTGGAAAAATTAAATCTGAACCACCAGCATGGATATCAAATGTCTCTCCCAGGGTTTCAGTAGACATTACAGAACACTCTATATGCCACCCAGGTCTTCCATTTCCCCATGGACTCTCCCATGAAGGTTCACCAGGTTTGGCAGCTTTCCAGAGGGTAAAATCTTCTGGAGATTTTTTCTTCTCGCCAGGTTCGATCCTTGCTCCAACTTTAAGATCTTTTACTTTTCTGTGTGATAATGCTCCATATTCTTTAAAACTGGAAACGTCAAAATAAACATCACCATCTGCTTCGTAAGCGTGTCCTTTATTTATCAGTGTTTCAATAAAATTCACTATTGCTTTGACAAAATGAGTGGTTCTGGGATGAAAATTGGGCGCTCTTATTCCCAGAGACATGGCATCTTTCCAATACTGAATTATGAATCTTTCAGCTACCTCCAGCGAATCCATATTATTTTCATTTGCCACATTTATGATTTTGTCATCAATATCAGTAAAATTTTGTGCCATGAGAACCCGATAACCTTCATACTCCAGAAACCTTCTAAAAACATCAAAAACTAAGGAAGGTCTGGTATTACCTAAATGGACATAACTATAAACTGTAGGGCCACACACATACATGGTAAATAATCCAGATTTCTTGGGTTTTAGCGGTTCTTTTTTTCTACTTAATGTATTGTAAACATATATCATACAGGGTTAACCGCCTTGTCTATTCTTCTAACAACCTCATTTCTCCCCAAAAGATATATAATGTCGATCAATTCAGGCCCTTCTTCTTTACCTGTTAAAACCTTTCTTAAGTTATGATAAAAATCCTTTTTTGATGGTTCCTTAGACTTTATAGCTTCTTTAACAGCACTGATAATTGTCGACTGACTCCAGCTATCAACATGGTCAAGGTTACTCCTCATAATAGCCAGAGCACCGCTTACTCTCTTTTCACTGTCTTCTTCGATTGTTATTTTTTCGTAATCCGGTTCATCAAAATAAATGGAGAGTTTTTGCGCAATGTCTTCCAGTGTTTCCGCATTTTTTCTAACTGAGTCTACCGCCTTTTTAAGCCATTTTTCATTTGATTTAATTTCCTGTTCTTTCAGTAATCCAGACTTTACAATGAACGGTTTTGAAAGTTCTGTTATTTTCTCCAGTGATAGCTCTCTTATATAAACACCGTTCATCCATCTGGCCTTATCTTCATCAAATATGGCAGGACTTGAATGAAGACGTTCAATTGTAAACATTTTTATAATCTCGTTGATATCCATTATCTCTTTTCCATCAGGATGCGACCATCCCAGCAGTGAAAGATAGTTTGTGAAGGCTTCAGGAATAAATCCCTTTTCTTTAAATTCTTCGACAGAAGTTGCCCCATGTCTCTTAGATAATTTCTTCCCATCAGGACCAAGTATCATTGAAATGTGAGCAAATGTAGGTGGATTAACTCCCAGCGCTTCGTAAATAACCAATTGTTTCAACGTATTTGAAAGGTGATCATCACCTCTTATCACATGTGTTATCTCCATATCTATATCATCAACAACCACAGCAAAATTGTATATAGGCAATCCTGATGATCTCATAATCACAAAATCACCAAGAGCACCCTTCTTAAATGTCACTTCACCCTTTACCATATCAATAATGCTGCAATCTCTTCTTGGCATCTTGAAAAAAATCACCGGGGAAATGCCTTTCGATTGAAACTCCTCTTGTCGTTCTTTGTTATCAAACACAGAAAACATTTCTTTTTCATAATGAGGGGGTTTTCCTTCAGAAAGCAATCTGCTTTTAATCTCTTCTATCTCCTCTGGATAAGCAAATACTTCATAAGCATTCCCATTTTCAAGCAGTTTTTGTACAGCTTTTTGATATTTATCCTGTCTTTCACTCTGTCTGTAAGGAGCAAAAGGTCCGCCAACATCGGGTCCTTCATCCCACGTTATACCCAACCACATTAAAGCATTCATTAATTGTTCTTCAGATTGCTTTGTTGAACGTTCAACATCAGTATCCTCTACTCTTAAAATAAACTTTCCTTCATTGTGTCTTGCGCAAAAGAAATTAAACAACGCTGTTCTGGCTCCACCAACATGCAAAAAACCTGTTGGACTGGGGGCAAATCTTACCCTAATCAAATCAGTCACCTTCCTTTAGTTTTACAGCAAACAGTATACCAGCAATCGTTTTTGAGTCCTTAATATCTCCATTTTTTATTCTTTTCAGGCATTCTTCGATAGATAATTCAACCACATTAACGAATTCACCAGGGTCAGGTTGTGGTTCTCCATGATCCTTGACATCAGCTTTAAATATGTGTATAACCTCATCACTAAAACCTGGAGAGGTATAAATCTCCGTTAACTTCTCGATATTTTTGCAGCTATAACCTGTTTCTTCTTTTACCTCTCTTGTCGCACAATGAAGAGGTTCTTCGCTTTCCAGTCTTCCGGCGGGAATCTCTAAAACTTTTTTCCCCAAAGGAAATCTGAATTGCTCAACAAGCACAATCCTTTTTTCATTAAACAAAACAACACCGACAGCTCCAGAAAATCGTGCAACTTCTCTTGAAGCTATCGTATTATCCATCAACTTCACTTTATATTTCTCAATATTAAGAATATTTCCTCGAAAAACGGTTTTTTTCTCAATTTCTTTTTCCATTTTTCACTCCATTTCAAATCTCATAGGCAATAACTCATATACCGTCGTGCTTATTATCCTGTCCTCACCAACAAGAAACACATCAAAATCGCCAAACTCAGCCATGAATTGTCTACAAGCTCCGCAGGGAGAAATTGGATCTCTTCTGTTGCTCGTTATAGCAATGGCTGCGAATGATCGATATCCTTCAGATACCGCGCTAACCATAGCACTTCTTTCAGCACATATGGATAATCCTATAGACGAATTTTCAACATTAACACCTGTAAAAAAAGTTCCATCATCCGTCAACAATGCTGCTGCCACTTTAAGATTTGAATATGGAGAATATGAATTTTTTAGAACTGAACGAGCTTTCTCAATCAAAATCTTCTTCTTGTTCATTTTCCTCCTTCTTTCTATTAACATGCAATTTGATTTTTTCTATTCGGTTTCTTGTAACAGCTATTATCTTAAATCTGAATCCATTTATCTCAATTTCTTCTTCTAGTGTTGGAAATCGTTCAAGTACTTCCAGCAAATAGCCCCCAATCGTTTCAAAATCAGTTTCTGGGAATTTCACATCAAGTTCTCTTTCAATATCGTTAATGGGAGTCATACCATCGACAATATATTCATCCTCATCGACTTTTCTTATTGTAAGTTCCTCTGATTCAACATCATATTCATCAAGTATTTCTCCGGTGAACTCTTCTAAAATATCTTCAAGAGTTACTATTCCACCGGTACCACCGTATTCATCAATTACAACAGCCAAATGAATCTTCATCTTTTTGAATTCTCTCATTAAATCATCAAGCTTTTTTGTTTCGGGGATGAAGTAAGGTGGTCTCATGATTTCCTTTACCGGTTTGTTCAAAAGCAATTCATCTTCGGATTCGTTTGAAAAAAATATAAAAAGATCCTTGGCGTAACATATCCCTACAATTCGATCTATATTTGTTCTGAAAATAGGTATTCTAGAATATCCTTCTTCTCTTACCACTTTTATGAATTCGCGAATCGAAGTATTTTCATCAACGCATACAATTTCTACCCTTGGCGTCATTATTTCCTTTACCGATATCTCTTTCAATTCAAGAGATCGTTTCATCATAATTCTTTCCTCAGCTTGCAATATACCATCTTCGTGTCCATAATCAACTGCAGAAACTATTTCTCCTTCAGTAATAAAAGGTGTTTCATTCATTCTTTTCCCACCAAGAATTACTATAAAAATATTAGATATCTGCATTAATACCCATATTATAGGTCTCAGAATCTTCGATAAAACAAAAATGATTAAACTTACTTTGTGTACCAGTTTTTCTGAATTTTCTCTTGCAAATATTTTAGGTGTTATTTCACCAAAAACTAGAATCAAGAAAGTCATGACCCCTGTAACAATTGCAGCTGCAATGCCCTGTGGACTATCAGGTAATAGTTGTAATGTCAATAAAGTAGCTTCAGAGGATGCAAGGATATTTACTAGATTGTTCATGACCAGTATTACTGTCAGTACTCTGTTAGGTTTTACAAGTGCCATGTGTAATGCTTTTTTCTTTAACCTCCCCTTTTCCTTTTCAATTAACGTTCTCAGTTTTAGTTTGCTTATATAGGTAAGAGCAGTTTCAGAACCTGAAAATAACCCCGAAAGAAAAAGTAAAAACACGAGGAAAAGCAAATTTAATACAATAGACAAAGGATCTCCGGTACTACCAGGGTCTCCCACTGTAGTCAAACACCCCCAAAATTAATAATGATATCTCTTTCCAACTATTATCGTTTCAGCTCTGTAAATTTGTTCTAACAAAAAAAGGAGGGCCATTTCATGGGTTAATGTCATCGGTGACAACGATAAACGGTTCCAGCTCTTTTCATAAATTTCCTTAGAAAAACCAAAAACTCCACCTATAATGAAATTCAATTTTTCTCTACCACTATTCTGCCACGTTTTAATAAAAGTTGCAAATTCTAATGACGTCTTAAGCTCACCACGGACATCTAAAAGTACTTTTCTTGAGTCTTTTTCCAGATTCTTTAAAATACTCTCTGATTCTATTCTTTTCGTTTCATCAATACTTCTTGATTTTTTATTAACAGCTTCAATTATATTTATGTTCAGATTCAAATATGGCTTTATACAGGTTATATACCTCTTTATGCCGGCCTTTATAAAAGGCGTCTTTGGTTTGCCTACAACAAATATTTCAGCATTCATTAGTAATCAGTTCACCGCTTTTAATGACGCTATGAACAATGTCTTGAGAAAACATATAGGGTATTTCTCTGTAACTACTTAAATCCAGAATGACCAGGTCAGCATCATAATTTGGTTTTATTCGCCCTTTTCTATGTTCAAGCCCCAGCACATAAGAGGAATTCACTGTGTATGCAGTAAGAGCTTCTTCAACAGTCAGCCCACATCTTGTGGTAGCCAGATGAATAACAAACAATGGATCAAAAATATTTGAAGAACCTGGATTGAAATCTGAAGCAAGTCCCAGTATACAATTTTCATCTATCAACTTCCTGCCCGAAGCATATTTTTCATTCAGGAAAAAAGAGGTAGCAGGTAATATGACAGAAGCAGTATTACTCTGTCCAAGTGTATGAATTGTCTCGGCATCTGCTGAGATCAAATGATCTGCTGAAATCGCTCCTAACTTAACAGCAAGCTTCCCAGCTCCTGATTCAGCAAGTTCGTCAGCATGCAGTCTTAATCTAAAACCTATTCTCTTAAATTTCTTCAAAAAAGGCTCCACAAGTTCAGGTTCAAAAACACCCTTTTCACAAAAAACATCAACAGTGTCTGTAAACTCATATATGTCATCGATGTACGTCACTATTTCATCTAGATATTCTTTCTTATTGCTGTGTTCAGCCGGCAACGCATGAGCTCCAAGAAATGTTGAAACCACATCAACCTTTGAAAGCTTATTGAGTTCATCTAAAACAGAGAGCTGCTTTAATTCTGTCTCTTTATTGAGACCATAACCACTTTTACCCTCCAGAGTTGTCACTCCATGGAGTAGCATATTTCTAAGCTTTCTTAAATTACAATCAATTAGCTTTTTTTCACTTGCTTCTCTTACTTCTTTAACAGTTGAAAGGATTCCTCCACCTTTTTCCATTATCTCCATGTAACTTGATCCCTGCTGTCTCATAAGAAATTCATCACTACGATTTCCTACAAAAGGAATGTGTGTATGGCAATCTACAAATCCCGGTATGGCCACTCTTCCTTCTAAATCAATCACTTTACTGGCTTCGATTTCCTCCTGGCCCACATAACTAACTTTTCCACTAATAATGCCAACATTTACGTTATTTTTAACATCGATATTATTCATAGCTTTCCCCCTTAGAACAGATTGCCCTCCAGGAGACGCTAGTTCTCCGATTTTCTTCAGTAATAAATCAACCTTCATCCTTCATCAATTCCTCCATAATCTTATGCTCGATTATGTTCTTCATATCAAAACCTTCCAATTTCAAGTAAAAATCTGCTACATCTACAAGTGCATCCATTGGTACCATTCCAACAATTTCAGATCCCAAAACAGGAACTCCGTACCGTTCAGCCTCAAGCTTTATCAATTCAAAGACTCTGTGAATTTTTGACTTTTTGTAATTTGTTAGATTCATTGATACTTGAACAATGCCTCTTTCTTCCAGCGCAAAGCCTAGCGCTTTAACATACCTAAAACCACCACTAATATGCCTTACTGCTCTTGCAATCTTTTTAGCAATATCAATATTATCGGTACCGAGATTGACGTTATAAGCAATTAAAAATTCACGACACCCAACGGCAGTAACTCCAGCGCTGGGATGAATCTCCGCTTTTCCGTAATCAGGTTTCCATTCATCCTTCTTTATTTTATCTTTAAAACCTTCAAATTCTCCCTTTCTGATTTTCGAAAGGTTCTTTCTTTCTTTGCTGGTAGCAGATTTTTCATAAAGATAAACAGGAATTTTTAATTCATCAGCTATTCTCTTTCCAAGAATCTTTGAAAGTTCTATACATTCTTCCTTCGTTACATTGTTTATTGGAACGACTGGTATAACATCGGTTGCACCCATTCGAGGATGTTCACCCGAATGTTCTCTCAAATCTATGTTTTCTAACGCTTTTTTGGTCATATTGAAAAGAGTCTCAAGCATGGGGTCTACTTCACCCACCAGTGTCACTACTGAACGATTATGATCGGGATCGCTGGAATAATCAAGAACCATAACTCCATTAACCTTACGCGCTTCCTCAACTATTGCTTCAACAATCTCTTTCCTTTTCCCTTCACTAAAATTTGGAACGGACTCTATTAATTTCATCTGACCATACCTCCTTAATAATACTGTTTTTCATATAAATTATATCAGACTGGCTTTGTAGAGTACCATGATAAACTATTAAGCCACCCATGTTAACTTTATTTGATATAATTTTCAGTATAGGAGTGAGCTGCATGAGGTTTTCGTTGATCGGCGCAGGTAAAACAGGTAGTTTGTTTACATCATTTTTAGTATCTAAAGGTTATAAGATTGATTGCATAATCGATAAAGAACCGGAAAAAGCCAAAGCACTGGTTGAATACTTGGATGCTGGCAAAGTTGCTGATTCAAACAGCTTTCCTCTACTTAGAGGAACTGTTTTAATAGCGGTTAAGGACGATGAAATTCGAAAAGTATTTGAGCATTTATGGAAATCCAATAAGGAAATCGATAATTTTATTCACTTCAGTGGATTACTGTCAAGCGAAATTTTTGAAGAAGCAGCAGAAGTAAAAAAGGGTACTGTTAGCCTTCATCCAAACCTTTCAATAAAAAATCGATTTATGGAACCGAAAGTGCTTAATAACACAACATTTGGCGTTGAAGGTAATAAAAAAGGTATATCATTTATAACTGATTTTCTCACTAAAAATGGATTAAATTTTTATTTGATAGAAAGAAACAAAAAAATTTATTATCATAGTGCAGCTGTATTCGCATCTAATTTCACACAGATACTTGCCTTGATTTCTCGAAAATTATATGAGAAAGCAGGAATAGACAAAAAAACAGCAAGTTGTATCGTTGGGCAGTTCCTTAAAGATTTGGTAGTAAAAAATAAAACAGAACCCCTGGAGAATACTTTCACGGGGCCAGCAGCTAGAAAGGATAAAAAGACAGTACAGAATGAATCTGATGCTCTAAAATCAATTGATCCAGATCTCTCGTCTTTGTATAAACAACTAACCGAATTGATCATTAGATATTCTTATGGAGGTGATGAAAACGAATATTAATAAAATCATTTCATCAAAAGGAAAACGAAAGCTTTCTATGATAACCGCTTACAGCTTTTTTCAGGCGAAAATGGCAGAAGAAGCTGGCATGGACATTTTACTTGTGGGTGATTCTCTGGGAAATGTGATGCTTGGCTACGAAAACACGCTTCCTGTATCAATGGATGAAATGAGCCTGGCAGTTCAAGCAGCGAGAAGGGGAGCAAAAAATTCATTTATTGTCGCTGATATGCCTTTTCTTTCGTATCAGTCGTCTATTTCAGAAGCAGTGAATAATGCTGGCCGGTTTCTTAAAGATGGAGCCAATGCCGTGAAAATTGAAGGCGGCGTAGAGGTAAAAACGATAGTAAAAACGCTGGTTGATTATGGAATACCTGTTATGGGTCATATAGGACTAACACCCCAACAGATTAATAGGATTGGGACATACAAAGTTCAGGGAAAAACTGAAAAGAGTAAAAGCAGACTGATCGAAGAAGCTAAGATTATCGAAAATTCCGGTGCTTTCTCTTTGGTCCTCGAGCTTGTGGTTGAAGAAGTGGCAATGCAAATTACGGAAAAGATCAAAATACCCACAATAGGTATAGGTGCAGGACGATATTGCAATGGACAGGTTCTGGTCTGGCACGATTTGCTTGGCATAAATACTGAATTCACTCCAAAATTCGTAAGAAGGTATGCAACCCTTCGGGAAGTTATAGTCAGTTCGCTTAAAGAATACATCTCCGATGTAAATGAAGGCAGATTTCCGGCTGATGAAAATGTTTTTAAGGGGGAATAAAAATGAACTTTGACTGGATGGTAGTTATTAAAATTGTCATCTCGATAGGTATTTTTGTAGCAGCAATAATTCTAGCGAAGCTTATCTTTAAAGCCATTGAAAAAACCTACAAACAAAAAGAAAAAGAACTTTCCTCCCCCAATACTCTAAAACTGTTATTGAACATATCTTTCATTACCCTGGCAGTATTGATTATTTTGTCGGTACTTTTCAACAACCTCATTCCAACGTTGACAGGACTTGGTATTGGTGGAATCGTTCTTGGATTTGCTCTTCAAAGACCTCTTGAAAATGCAATATCGGGAATTTTCCTTCTGATTGGAAGAAATTTAAAAGAAGGCGAAGTGGTAAAAATAGGAAATACAGTTGGCGTTGTTGAAATAGTAAGTATAAATCACACATATGTTAATACCTTTGATGGAAAAAAGATTCTTATTCCAAATACAATGGTTTGGTCCAACCCCATAACCCACTATTGGCCAACCAGTATTCGTAGAATGGAAATATCTGTGGGAATTCCCTATGAAATTGAAGTATCAAAGGCACTTTCAATTCTAAAAAGCGTTATTGAAGAAGAACCACTTATCGTTAAGGAGGATGTAAACAACATAGTTGCTTTTAAAGGGTTCGGTTCCTCCAGTATTGATTTCACCTTGTATTTCTGGTTTGATCGATCAAACTATTGGGAAGTACAAAATGCAGTTTCTTCACGAATCTATAGCGAATTAAAGAAAAATGGCATCGATATACCTTTCCCACAGCTTGATTTGCATGTAATTGACCAGCCTGAAATGAAAAGGGAGTCTTAAATGCACATTGGAGATAGAATAGAATCATTCACTGAACTCGAATCAACCAACACTTACGCTTTAAACAACGCAGAAAAATTACCATCAGGTGGAATAATCTGGGCATTGAAACAGAACAATGGGTACGGACGTTTCAAACGCAAATGGATTTCTTCCCAGGGAGGTTTATGGTTTAGCATAGTTTTCAAACCGAGGAGAATCAAGGATTTCTCCTTTTATTTGAGACTTTCTTCAGTGGCGATAGTTGAAACACTCAATCAGCTAGAAGCAAGATTAAAGATTAAATGGCCTAATGACATAGTGCATAATGGAAAAAAATTGGGTGGAATCCTTACAGAAAGTCTTTCCGATGCTAAAAAGATAAATGTGATCGTTGTTGGAATAGGGCTAAACGTAAATAACAGTATACCCAAAGACTTATCCGAAAAAGCAATACCCTTAAAAAATATTATAAACAGAGAGATTTCGCTTTCGTATCTACTGGATAAAATTATAAAAAAAATGGACCATCTATATTCCCGCTATTCAAAACCTGAGAATCATAGATATCTAACAAGAAAATGGAAGAAATATCTTATGAATAAAGTTGATGATAACATAAGCATAAATCTACCTTCAGGTGAGATTTTATCCGGTAGAATAACGGATATTAAACCTTCCTATTTGACGGTACTAACTGAATCAAACGAAACAAAGGAAATTTATGCAGGAGAGTTCAGTTGTTAGTTTCACTTAAAAACCTGACTCCATAATCCTCCGTTACCTCAACCTTAAGTTGTCTGTTAGAAAAATTCACAATAATTACATCACCGGGATTGATATCCGCTCCTGCTTTTGTGTTTTGACCATTTCGTAGAACGTAACCATTTTCTATTGCCCTTTTGGCAACAACTCTTCTTTTGATTATTCTGTTTACTTTCAAGAATTTATCAAGTCTCATAATTCTCCCATAAAAAACATAATTGACAAAATATGGTAGAAAATAGTATACTATATATACGAGATGTTTCCTTCCCCGCTATTTTTGCCCCCGGCGGGGAATTTTTCTACTTTAACAGAAATAATCCTTCAATTCTTTCGAACTCATTCGAATACCATAGGGAAAACAACAAACCGCTTTCTACTTCATTTCCTGTTATCGAACTTATAATATGCCCTGCGTTAACAAAGAACAACAAAAATCGTTTTTCCGGAACCTTCTGAACTAATTCATCATAAAAACCGTACTCACTTAAAGGTTTCCCTTTCGACATTTGTTCCAGTGTCTTGTCTCTCGACTTCGTTGATGCATATAGCCATCCATCATATACCCAAATATGCATATCATCTACTATGACACCATCTGAAGTGTATTCAAATTCTTCCTCACTTAATTCCAGTGCTTTTTCAACATCATTCATGTTACCACTAAAGCCAATTCTGCTAACGATATCAAAACCTGTGGCGTTCTCGGTCGCTTGATTCATCATATCTTGACCGGAACCACTTTGTGAACTCATCAAACCTGACAACAAGCTCTCTATTGCTAAATCCATATCTATTAGCAGTTCTCCAGTGAATTTACCGCTCAATGATTTCATTGCTTCTGTATCAATTCCTGTTGAAAGTATTGTGTCTTCTGAAGCGTCATCATTTTGATTAACTTCTCCCTGTATAATTGATTCCAGTTTTGAGATATCTTCAACATTAGCTATTACACTGGCAAATGAAAGATGCTTTTCTTTTTCAAATAATATAGTACTTTCAGAACCAATAATTTCTTTCACAGTTTCCTTTGCATCGTTATTTAAAGCCGTCATGTAGATTTTTCCCTTTAATCTTGTGTTTTCGTACCACATGGAACCCTGTATAAGAAAATCTTCTCCATCCATATAAACGTATGAAAAACCCTCAGGAAGGTCACTCTTTAAACGCGATTCTGAAATACCTTTTTCTACAGAAGCGTAGGCATCAATATCACCGACATAAATAAAATTATTTTGTACTTTTATTTCTGGAAGATTGAATTGGATAGCCTGAGTGAAAACCTTCTCAAAAGAAGATTTCACATCAGCAGCATTTTCAATCGGTCCAATAATTATTATCATCCTCTCATTTCCCTGTTCATCATTCCATGTCGCTGCCATTAAACCTCCATCAAATATCGCATAAACTTCATCAGGATTAATGTCATTGCTGTATGCATTCATTTCTATCAGCTGGGCAACTGTCTGTTCTAAAGCCATTTGATTTAAGAAAAAATCCACAAGTACTGTCTCTTTGAGTTTTGAATAATTGTTTTTTATATCTTCGACCAAAAGCATTGAAACTATTTCTGAAGGTGCTTTTTCAAGTAAAGCTGCATTCGAAAATCCTAAACAGGTTACCAACAATAAAATAAATAAAAGTAACTTTTTCACAACATTCACCCCCGCTTTATTTGTATTAATTCGACTTTTCTGATCAAGAAGTTGTTCGAATCAATTCTACCAAATCAAAGAATGATATCACAATAATACTGCTTTCATATGGTCATTCTCATGTTGTAACATAGAAACATTGTAAAACTTGACTTTAGCACGTTAAACGTATATAATTCTTGTGATTATAACTCCCAAAAGGGAGAGGGCATTTATGCCCTCTATTTTTTATTATGAGTGGTGAGATTGTATGTATGAAAACCTGAAAAAAATTAGAGAAGTCGCAGAAGAAGCTGCAAACGAACTGGGTTATAAAATATATGAACTCACCTATAGAAGAAGTCGCGGAAAATACGAACTGAAAATTTCCATTGATAAATCAAAGGGTAATGTAAGTCTTGATGACTGCGAAAGATTTTCAAAAACCATCGGGGCAAGACTTGATATCGAGGACATAATTCCAGATTCATATAACTTGGTTGTTGAATCACCAGGAGCAGAAAGAGAAATTCGTGATAAAAATGATTTTGAAAGATTTGTCGGAAAGAATGTCAAACTTTTATTAAACAAATCAGTTGAAAAACGGATGGTCTTGATTGGAAAACTGAAAGCC
>JBNGCV010000011.1:0-6408 GCA_049975465.1 Kosmotogaceae bacterium
AATAATTGGTATAGCAATTCCAATAGCTATAGTTATTGCTGTTCCCATAGGAATTTTCATTTCTCATCATAGGAAAATAGCAAGAATAGTGATCTATATAGCCAGCGTTTTAATGACAATACCTAGTTTGGCGATGTTTGGCGTAATGGTAGTTTTATTGGCTCCTTTTCAAGCGGGTATTGGTATTGTTCCAGCAGTAATTGCAATAATTGTTTATTCATTATTGCCCATGATAAGAAATACACTGGTAGCGATAAGAACAGTTGATCCTGCAATGGTAGAAGCAGCCAGGGGAATGGGCATGTCAAGGCGACAAATACTTTTCAAAGTAAGATTACCACTTGCAATGCCTGTAATTATGGCTGGTGTGAGAAATGCTGCAGTTATTGGAGTTAGTGTTACTACTGTTGCATATTTGATAGGTGCTGAAGGACTTGGGTATTTTATATTTGGTGGTTTAAGCAGATCACGTTTTAGTATGATTTTAATGGGTGCCCTTATTGTTTCAGCTTTAGGAATTGCTGTAAACTATGGTCTTTTAGCTCTAGAAAATGCATTAACATCAGAAGGATTAAAGATAGAAAGAAAAAGATAAATCGGGAAGGGAGTTGAGAAAGTGGCTATAGAATTAGTTGACTTGAAAAAGCATTATCCTGATGGCACGAAAGCAGTTAACGGTTTAAATTTGACAATTGAAGATAAAAAATTGACCATTCTAATTGGACCATCTGGTTGTGGTAAAACCACAACTTTGAAGATGATCAACAGGTTAATTGAACGTTCAGATGGAGATATTAAGTTTGATGGTACTTCAATCGATGACATTAACCCAATACAGCTAAGAAGAGAAATTGGTTATGTTATTCAAGAGATAGGACTGTTTCCGCATATGACTGTTTACGAAAACATAGCTATTGTTCCAAAGCTTTTAAAATGGAATGAACAAAAAATCAAGGACAGAGTTGATGAATTACTAGATCTTGTAAATATGGATCCAGAAATATACAGGAGTAGATACCCTGCTCAGCTCTCTGGTGGACAGAAACAACGTATAGGTGTCGCAAGAGGATTGGCAGCAGATCCTGACATATTGCTTATGGACGAACCTTTTGGTGCTATTGACCCGATTAATCGTGAGAAACTGCAGGAAGCTTTTCTTGAAATTCAGGACAAAATTCAAAAAACAATCGTATTTGTAACACATGATATCAGAGAAGCTATAAAGCTTGGAGATAAAATTGCAATTCTTGACCAGGGAAAACTTGCACAGTACGATGATACTGAAGAAATAGTACATAATCCAAGCAATGAATTTGTTGAGGATATATTGGGTTCTGACAGAGCATTACGAGGTCTCGAGATAATGAAAGTGCATGACTATTACGACAAAGACTTTTTCGTACTGGAAATCAAAGACAAGCCAAATGCAAAAGATGGTCTTGAAGAAATGAAAAAACACAATAGAACTTATTCCTTTGTTATTGATGAAAAAGAGAGAATAATGGGATACGTTACAAAGAAGAAACTTGAAAAAGCTGATAAGAACAAAGACATAAAAGAGTTTATAAAATCCGCTGAAGTGGTTCAGCCCTATTCAAATCTCATGGAAGGTATGACAATAATGATGGCTTCAGGTTTATCTGTTGTTCCTGTTGTGAACGATAAAGAAAAGATACTTGGAGTGCTACGTTTTAAAAACCTACTCGATGTATTTGGTGGACTTGAAACACCTGTAGAAGGAAAAGGACCAGGACAAATAGTCGAAGAGTCTTCCAGCGAAACATATCAGGAGTGATTTAGATGTACAACAATGTCTTCGATTACTGGGCACAAAATTTAGGTTCTGTCATAGAAAAACTATGGGAAACATTATTTCTGTTTTCTATTTCTTGGGGTATTGCAATAGTTATTGGTATGGCTATTGCGATATTTGCTACAAGACCAGGAAGAGTTAAAGCAAAGACATTGACTTTATCAATAACAAGTATGGCTCAGGCTATACCAAGTATTGCTGTTTTAGCACTTACCTTCCTTTTTGTAGGAATAGGTACCAGACCTGCAATAATTGCTTTGTTCCTGTACAGTTTGGTTCCAATAGTATTTAATGCTGCTTCTGGCTTCACCAATGTCTCTTCAGGTATAAAAGAAGCCGCAAGAGGTATGGGTATGACTAAAAGACAGATATTATGGAGAGTTGAGATACCCATTAGTCTGCCTGCTATTGCTTCTGGAATAAGAAGTGCAGCAACAATAAATATTGGAACAACGGCTATTGCCGCTGCAATTGGTGCAGGTGGTTATGGTGAAACAGTATTTATAGGACTTCGATTGATGAATTCAACAATGATCCTTGGCGGAGCAATTCCGCTTGCAATACTGGCAATTATCATAGATACAATTCTAGGAGTTGTAGAGAAAAAGGTCACTTCTACGGGGCTACAATTAAAGGAAGCAGACATTTGATATTTATTTTTTAGGAGGTGTTTTATTATGAAAAAGTTACTATTAGTAGCTTTGTTACTTATTGGCATTACTTTCATGTTTGCGGCTCCAACAATAAGAGTTGGAGGAAAGAACTTTACTGAACAGTACATAGTCAGCAGCATGATAGCAGAATTGCTCGAAGAAGAAGGTTTCAATGTAAGATTAAGCACTGGAATGAGTTCATTTGCTGCTAGACAGGCTTTGGAGACTGGACAGACAGATATTTATGCTGATTACACAGGTACAGCATGGGTTACATATCTTGGACACGAAGATATTATTAGTGACCCCATGAAGCTTTACGAGGCAGTAAAAGAAGAAGATCTTGAGAAGAATGATATAGTCTGGTTACAGATGTGTAATTTCAATAATACATATGCACTTGGTATAACAAGAGACTTTGCCAATGAAACAGGAATACAGACAATCTCAGATCTCGCTGAATATGAAGAAGAACATGATCTAAAATATGGCATCGATTTTGAATTCTTCGAAAGACCTGAT
The DNA here is from genome assembly GCA_049975465.1 of Kosmotogaceae bacterium. GTDB lineage: Bacteria > Thermotogota > Thermotogae > Petrotogales > Kosmotogaceae > JASMTM01. Next base: position 2,989 of record JBNGCV010000011.1, read on the forward strand.
GGCTTCCATGCCATGGCAGAAACCTACGGAATGGATGTCAGTTCAGGACAGGTTACAACCATGGAAATAGGTATGACATATGAAGCAATTAATAGAGATCAGATTGACGTAGCTATGGTTTTTGCGACTGATGGAAAATTAATGAAATATGACATGGTTATTCTTGAAGACAATAAGAATTTCTTCCCACCTTACAACCTTGTTGTAACGGTCAGAAAAGATGTTCTTGATGAATATCCTGAGATCAGAGAAGCAGTTAGACCACTTGCAATGTATCTTAGCCAGGATATTATGATTAGGCTTAACTATCTTGTTGATGACAGAGGATACGAACCTAACGAAGTTGCAGAAATGTACCTGCAAGGACTGGATCTAATAGACTAATAAAATTTTACTGAAAATGAAAAGGGCCGTTTAGCGGCCCTTTTTTTATACCATAATAAGGCATTTTCTAATGCTACCTCCTTTTTTGAATAAACCTCTTAAGAAAATTTTTTTATATTCTTATTTGATAATAGTTGGATAATACTGAGATAATAATTTAATTTTATAGTTTTATTAGTCTGAAAAAGGAGGGATATTATGAAAAGAGTAATTGTGTTGGTTTTGATGTTTTTGTTAGCTTTGACTGCATTCAGTCAATCTCTGGTGATTAAAGGTTCTAATACTGTGTACCCTGTGGCTCAGGTCTGGGCTGAAGAGTTCAAAAAGGAGCATCCTGATGTAAATATTACACTTGAAGGCGCAGGCTCTTCTACAGGCATTAAAGCATTGTTTAATAATCAAACAGACATTGCAAATGCAAGTAGATGGTTAAAAGACTCAGAACTAAAGCTTATGAACGAAGAGGGTAGATTTTTTGTTCCTTTTATTGTTGGATACGATGGTATAGCAGTAATAGTAAATCCTTCATTACCCTTAGATTCAATTACAACCGATCAACTAAAGAAGCTTTACACAGGCGAGATAACAAATTGGTCTCAGATCGATCCAGAATTACCAAATACTCGAGTAGTTTTGTATTCAAGAGATACTGCTAGTGGAACATTTGAATATTTTGTTGAATCAGTACTGGAAGGAGAAAGACTGGTTCCATATACTCAGATGCTTCCATCCAATCGCGCTGAAGTTGTACAGGTAAGTCAGAATGAAAGCGCAATTGGCTATGTGGGAATGGCTTATGTAACAGATGAAGTTAAAGCTTTGAAAGTAAATAGTGTTGAACCCTCATTAAAAAATGTTAATTCTGGTGAATATCCTATATCAAGACCGTTATTTATGTTCCTTGAAGCTACAAATGGTTTACCTAAAGGATTGGCCTGGGAATTTTTACAGTTTGGCCTTTCTCCAAAAGGGCAGTCTCTTGTTCTTGATGTAGGTTATGTTAATGCTTATGGGACGGATAAATAGTGCTTGATGCAAAACATAGGAATGAACTAATTAAGTTTGTTGTTATAATCGCCGGGTTGTTTACAACCCTGGCGGTTTTTGGAATCTATTATTTCATTATTTCTGATGGAATAGGCGTTTTTTCTGCTGTTTCTCCTAAAGAATTCTTTTTTAGTCCATTCTGGTATCCAACTTATTCAGATCCTGAGTTTGGTATATTAGCACTATTGGTTGGAACTCTAAGTGTAACCGGTTTAACAGTACTAATAAGCATCCCTTTAGCGTTTGTAATAGCCATATATATGGGTGCTTTTTCAAGAAGTGCTTTTAGAGGAATACTTAAATTTATTTTTGAGTTAATGGCAGGAATACCATCTGTTGTTTTGGGAGCTTTTGGCCTCAGATATGTTTCCCGGTGGTTGACTCATTATTTTCCAAATATGTGGACAGGTCTGAATATTCTTAACGCTTCATTAATGTTATCAATACTTGCAATGCCTTATTTTATAACGCTTATGGAAGATGCCATTCGAAGTGTTTCCAGAGACCAAAAAGAAGCATCTCTAGCCCTTGGAGCAAATCTTACAAGTACAATCTTTAGGGTAATTATCCCGCAGGCTAAGAATGGGATAATAAACGCGATAATTTTAGGAACAAATAGAATCATAGGCGAAACGATGATTGTATTAATGATTGCTGGTGGTTCATCAATGATACCTAAAAGTATTTTTGATCCAGTTAGACCATTAACAGCAACGATTGCAGGTGAGATGGGAGAAGTAGAGTTGAACAGCATTCATTATAATGCTTTGTTTATGATAGGAGTGTTAATACTTCTGATTTCTACAATTTTTACAGTCATTGTTATGAAACTTCAAAGGAATGATAATAATGTTGGTTGATAAATTAATAAAATATGTATTCATGTTTGTGACAGGAGTAATAGCTTTCGGAATAATTGGATTGATTCTTTTTCTGGTTTTGCAGGGTGTAGATAATATTTCATGGAGTTTTCTAACAAAATTTCCTGAAAATTCTATGGCTTCTGGAGGTATATTTCCAGCATTAGTAGGATCGTTTAGTTTTCTTATAGTTGCAATGATTTTTGCAATTCCAGTAGGGATTCTTGGCGCAATTTATCTAAGCGAATACAGTAAGGAGAATATCTTTAAAAGAATTGTTTTGACATCGGTAAACATCCTTGCGGGGATTCCATCAGTTATTTTTGGGCTATTTGGACTGGCTCTTTTTTGTATAATGTTAGGTTTTGGAACTTCTGTAATTGCTGGAGGCTTAACTCTTGGTATAATGTCTTTACCGTACATTATATCCAATACACATGAAAGCTTGCGTTCTGTACCTGATTCATATAGAAAAGCCTCTTATGGCTTAGGAGCAAATAAAGCTCAGACAGTATTTGGAGTTGTTGTACCATCTGCAACATCAAGGATAATTACTGGAATAATAATTGCAGTTGGAAGAATAATTGGAGAAACAGCCCCCATATTATTTACTGGAGCTGCATTTTATATTACCAAGAATCCTTCGAACCTTTTTCAGCCAACAATGGCCCTTCCAACACATATTTTTGTTTTATCAACAGTGTACTCAGAAGAAGTAACTCCTAAACTTGAAGGGACGATTTCAGTGCTTATTATAATAGTTGTCATACTTTTTCTAATAGCTTCCATATTTAGAAAAAAATCCGAGAAGTTCCGGGGAGGATAAAATAATGGACGATAATAGTTTGTTTGAGATAAATAATCTTAACTGTTACTATGGCAGTAAACACGCTATAAAAAATGTCAGCTGTTCTATACCGAAACAATCAATTACAGCTTTAGTTGGTCCTTCTGGTTGTGGTAAATCTACATTTCTAAGAGCTTTAAATAGAATGAATGATCTTATCCCTGAATATCGACAAAGTGGTAATATTTATCTGGACGGGAAAAATACGAAAACGATGAATCCAGTAGAACTTCGCAAAAGGGTTGGTATGGTATTTCAAAAGCCAAATCCTTTCCCAAAAAG
>JBNGCV010000011.1:6508-44011 GCA_049975465.1 Kosmotogaceae bacterium
GAAAATTACACTATAATAATAGTAACCCATAATCTTCAGCAAGCTCTTAGAATATCAGATTATCTAATGTTTTTTTATATGGGAGAGTTAGTAGAATTTAATATTACTGAACAAATAATGGAAAATCCCGAAGATAGAAGGACAAACGATTATTTGAGAGGAGTTTTTAGCTAAAAAGGAGGGACGTTGATTGAACGAAGAAAAATTTCATCATTTAGAGACACATTTTAACAAATTAAAATCAATGATTTCTGACATGATTGAAAATGTTAGGAAGGCTCTTGTTAATGCTGTTCATTCATTTGAAGAAAAAGATATAGAAATGGCCAGGGCAGTGATTAATAATGATTATGTTATAGACAATCTGCAAAGAAAAATTGAGAAAGAAATAGTGAGTTATATTGGTCGATTTCAACCATTAGCAGAAGATTTAAGATACGCCATAACAATGATAAAGCTTGTTACTGATCTGGAAAGAATAGGTGATCTTGCTTCTGACATCGCTGAAATAACAATAAAATATAATCATAATTATGAACTAGAGTCACAGGAAAAATTAAAAAAGATGACAGCTATTGTCGAAAACATGGTAGAAGACGCTCTAACTGCTTATTACAAGCGAGATATTGAATTGGCTATCGAAGTATGGAAACGAGATGATGTTGTTGATAATCTTTATGACAATGTTAAAGACCAGGCTATCAAGATACTCAAAATGACTGACAGCGAGTACAAAGAAGAACATGTTTTCGATCAAATAATTGTAGCGAGATATCTTGAACGAGCAGCTGATCATGCCACAAATCTAGCTGAAGAAGTCTATTACATTGTACTTGGTAAAAATTTGAAGGAAGAGATGGAAAGTTGAAAATACTTGTTGTCGATGATGATCAGGATATTCTTGAATTAGTTGAAATTGTCTGCAATGAAGAAAGAATAGAAGTATCAACAGCAAATAACGCGAAGTCGATGTACGAAAAACTGAACAGAGATACTTTCGATCTTATTGTACTGGATATTATGCTCCCCGATGCTAATGGTCTAGACCTGATAAAATCCTTAAAAAAGCAATATGGAGATATACCAGTTGTTTTCTTAACTGCAAGAAAATCAGATATTGATATGATTCTTGGTCTTGAATTAGGAGCAGATGACTATATAACAAAACCATTTTCCCCTCGAGCTCTTGTAGCTAAAATAAAAGCAGTTATTAGACGAGTTAATAAGAATCAGACCAGCCATGGCAATAAATTAAAGCTTGGTGATTTACTTATTGACCTAGATGCTTATCGGATTTTTAATGGTAAAAAACAGATAGAACTGACCAGAAGAGAAGTAGAATTAATGAAACTATTTATCAGAAATCCTGAAAGAGTTTTTGATCGTAATGCGCTACTTGATAAAGCCTGGGGAGAAGATTTTTATGGCGATTACAGGACTATTGATGTACACATAAGTAAGCTTAGAGAAAAAATAGGCAAAGATCATATAAAAACAATTAGAGGAATTGGTTATAAATTTACATTTAATGATCAAACGAATGGTGAGGAAAATGAATCCTAAGATAATCGATAATATTAGCGAAATGGTCCTTGAAATAACAGACAAATTGACAGTAAAAAGGTGCAACAATTCAGCTGTTCATTTCTTTGGGACAGGGATTATTGATGCGAATATTGGAGAAATTCTTCATGTTCAAGGCATTTCGAGTATTGTTAATGACCTACTTGAAGAAAAAAGGAATCTTTATGAAACAAAATTCACTAAAAATAACAATGAGCATTTTTTCAGTATTGTTGTTGAACCCCCTTATTTGATTATTCACAATAAAACAACTGAAATGGTTCTGAAACAAGCTAAAATGGATTTTGTTGATCTTATGGTACATGAATTTTCAACACCTTTGACTGTTCTTGAAGGTCATCTTTCACTACTGCAAGAAAAAATGACTGAAGCCTCGCCTGGAGTATCCAATTCTATAAATAAACTAAAAAAATCAGTTAAACGTCTTTCTCGATTAATAGAACAATTGAGTGTAATTTCTAGTATGGAATTAAAAGATTACAGGTTAAATAAGGAACCCGTTCACCTGTATTCTTTGATGTTAGAAATTACTGAAGCTTTTGGAAGCAAAATTGAAGCAAAGTCGCTAAACATAGAAAATAGAATTCCTGAAAGTTTATATATTAAAACAGATCCAGTGCTTTTATATAGATGTTTAGAAAATGTGTTTTCTAATTCTGTGAAATATTCGTATGAAAAAGGTAATGTTTATATTCATTCAAAAGAAGATATTGATAAAACAACTATAACTATTCAAGATGAAGGTATAGGAGTCAATCGAAATGAAATTAACAGGATTTTTGAAAGATTTTATAGAGGTTCGGAAGCTTTAAAAAACGGTAGTACGGGGCTTGGACTTGGTTTGTCTTTGGTTAAACATTCACTGAAACTTCTAGATGGTTCAATAGAAATTAAATCAAAACATAGGCTTGGAACATTGGTTAGTATTACTATTCCTCATTAACACTTAACTTTGTTAATATAGTTTGAATTATGAAAATGTAATAAATGGATAGTTTTATAATTTAGGAAAGTTAGGAGGATTTTCTATGGATCCTTTTGTATTGACTATTATAATAATTTTTGTCACCGGAATAACGATTAGTATCCTCAGAACAACTGTTAAAGACCCCTGTTTAAAAGATTTTCGTAAAGATAGTTCCGTAATACTTATGAAAAATGAGAAGCCTGTATTTGGGAAACTTGAATTAAAAAGTTCGGGTTTGATACTTCATTATCATGAACCATATGAGAGTGCGGATCATTATGAATCATCCTTTATCATTTACAAAAGCGAATTTGCGGCAATAAAAAATGTCATAAGAATTGTTAGTGATCTGGATGAAACTGAAAGTAGACGTAGAAATATACGTAGCCTGTTAATCAAAAAAAGTTTTTTCTCAAGTGTAAGAAGATTTCTAAGAAATGTTTTCGCGCTGTTAAGAGATTCTTTAGTTGATACATTCAGATTGTTTATTGGAAGGACTTCTCCCAAAAGTTCCATACTATCAAGTGGTGGAACATACATTAACAAAGTTGGGGAAAGCTTTGTTGATTACGTAGGTAACGCTTATGATCCCATTTTAGAAAAGCTTATAGGACGTGAAATAGTAGTTGAAATAAGTGAAAATGGTCAATGGAAAGAATTCACAGGTATATTGAGAAATTATAGTAAGGATTTCCTTGAAGTATTATCGATAGAAATGCCAGTTACTCTTGAACTTCCGTTAGTTAAAAGCGTTCTCGAGAAGTTCAAAATCAGTATTGATTTCTCAGAAAATGACAGAACCATCATCAATAATAAAAGAAAAAGCGGTTTGAAAATCGATCTTAATGGTTCTATAGAGGTTGTAGAATCTGGTAAATCATTTGAAATTGAAAATTTTTCAAGTGTTAAGACATTTTCATTGGTTATCAAGGAAGAGATGGATGTAATATTTCCCAGATCCGATGCAATAGTAAGACATAATACTCCGGAGGCCTCAAAATAGGACCTCCGGACTTAATAGAAGTTATTTGATTATTATTTTTCTTGAATTACATGTACATCCATCTGAGGATATGGTATCGAGATTCCCAGTTCATCAAATTTGAGCTTAACAGTTTCCTGCATTTCATATAGAACATCCCAGTAATCTGATGCATTAACCCATGCTTTGACAACAAAATTAACAGAGCTATCACCAAGTTCGCTAACAGCAATAACGGGAGCTGGATCCTGGTGAACTTTAGGATGATTTTTGTAAATTTCTGCTAATGTGTTCTTTGCAAGCTTAATATCGTCATCATAACCGATACCAAATGTGATATCGAGTCTTCTTTTGTCAGAACGTGAGAAATTAGTGATAGTAGAATTAGCAAGTTGACCGTTAGGAACAATGATGAGCTTATTATCGACTGTTCTTAATTTCGTAACTACAATATGAACTTCCTCTACAGTTCCCATATTAGTTCCATCGCTTATAAATTCTCCAACTTTAAATGGTTTTATTATTAAAATCAAAATACCACCTGCAAGATTTGCCAGCGCACCCTGAAGAGCAAACCCAATAGCAATACCTACAGCACCAATTAAAGCTACAAATGCTGTCATTTCAACTCCTAACATCGAAAGTACTACTATAAATAACAGGACTTTCAACAAAACTCCAAGAACAGTGCTAAGAAATTTCTTTAGTGTCTCATCAAGTTTAGATCTGTCCATAATTTTTACAATAAGTTTCTGAATTATTTTTATGACCCAAAGACCAATAATTAGTGTGATAATAGCTCCAATGAGTTTTGGCCCATAGGTCATAACCCAATCTGTAAAACCTTCCTGTAAAGATTGCCAGTCCATAAAGACACCACCTTTCAAGCATTAATTTTTGTACACAATAATTTTTTGAACAGTGAATTTCACTTAATTAAAATTATTATAAATTCCAACATGACTATATTAACACAAAAACTTTTGATTTATTTTTATTATTAAATCAATGTATTAGATCAATTAAAGTAAGAAAACTTCTAGCAGAACTAATCAGTACTTAGCAGATGCTTAATATCATTGATAATAGATGGAATTTGATCAGGTTTCATCACAATATCAATTTCTCGTGCGTCTATTTTGTATACTCTGGAAAAATTGTATTTTCTTATCCATGACTTATACAAATTATCAAGGCGCTGCCAGTATGAAATAGGTGTCTGCAGCTCCATTTCACGGCCACGCCGTCGTATTCTTGTAAGTATCGTATCTACATCTGAATCAATATAAACAAGAAGATCGGGGTGCCTAAGATATTTACACATGGAGTTATACATTTCTTCATATGCATAGAATTCTCTCTTTGTCATCTTACCAGTAGCATATAGGTTCTTAGAGAAAACCTCATAATCTTCGTAAATCGATCTATCAAAAACAATGTTCTTATTTTCTTCTTCTGCTTTTTTCAATGAAACATAACGATGCACCAGGAAATAACTCTGAAGATGGTATGACCATTCTTTCTGATCATAATAAAACTCTTCAAGAAAAGGATTGTTTTCTACACGTTCATGATGAACCTCAAAGCCAAGTTTTTCAGATATTACCTTAGCGAAGGTAGATTTACCCGCTCCGACATTACCCGCCATTGCAATTATATTTCCCATTCCATTTATTCACCTCTTAAAATGAAAAGTTAAGTTAATAAACTACATATGTGCAATAACAAATTTTTATCGGGGTCTCTTAAGTTTTTGTAACTACAGGATAGAAACCATAGTTCTCATAAAAACCGAATACCTCTTCATTACCTGAAGCGACCCCAATGTAAATCTCATCAACTTTGTTGTTTTCCAACCACTTGATAATCTCTCTTAACAATTTATCTCCAATTCGAGACTTTCTGTACTTTTTCAAAACAAATAAAGAATCTACATTTCCTCTATTGTCGCTGGTTATTGAACCTATGCAATATCCTACATCATATTCATTACACATATCTCGTGCAATCAAAATTTTAACTTTGCCACTTTTTTCAGCTTTTTCTTTTATTTTCTCAATCCGTTTTTCAAAGGTTAATTCTCTAAAATCTCTTTTAAAGTGGATGGATTTTTCTTCATGATGAGCTCTCAATCTTTCCCAGAGTTCTTTTAGTTCTTCGATATTTTCAATTTTTCCTTCAACTATTTCCATGTTCATAGATAAAGCACCTTCTCAATTTTGATCTGTATAAACACTTTTTTGGATCAATTCAAGATTGTAGTTGAGATATACTAAAGTAATTGATTTTTTTGGTAGAACAAAATCCTCATTCGGGTTTTCTGTTAATTGAATTTTGTTATCGGATTTTTTAAGAACAATGCTTCTTTTTTCATCACTGTACTTGATAATAACACCTATAATTAAATTAAGGTTTTTGTCAGGCGAAAATACAGCCTTTATTTTTTCAGCAGTGACATTAGCCAGGATATACTCGTCTGAAAAATCTGAAAAAAGTAAATAGATCCTCGCTGTGGGTCTGTATTCAGTCAAACCATTAACATTATTAATTAAGCTCAGAGTACCATCATCATCTACGAGATACCAGTGCTGAAATGACCATAGATCATTTTCAATAGATGTAACATATACTGAAGCCAGCCATATAGATGAAATAAAGGTAGAGGGATCCCCAGGACCTTCTATTCGATAATCATACGATGTATTTGTTTCTGTTATGGCTATAGGAATGTCTTCCATATCGTGTTTTGACAATAATGATTTGACCTGATTAATATAGTTAGCAAAATTATCGATGTCTTCAAGTGTTCTTTTTACGCTTTGAGAGCCATCAAAAGGATAATAATGTAAAGAAAGAACATCAATCAAGGAACCATTTCTTTCCAAAAACTCTGTAAGCCATTTATCGTATTGTGGAAGATTAGATATGGTAAAATCAGGTCCTATCACAACAATTTCAGAATAATTCTCCCTGAGGGAACCAATTTCGTTTCGATATTTTTCATTGAATTCATCAATCGAAACACTTTTGCCGACTATTGAGGGATAGATATTTGCTTCATTGGAGAAAGAAATATATTTAGTCGAAGGAAGAATAGAAAGAATCTCTTCATATTGATCAAGGGCACTCTGTTCTGAGAAATATTCAAGCTGAACTAGAGGTTCTGCTGATGTGTAATCAATGAACTCTTTAAAAGTAACATAATCACGTATGGTTCTGGGTACTTCGTCTCGATATATTCCTCCCCATCTTATCATATCTATTGATGAGGCTTTTAGATAAGCCATCGAATTTTTAATGGTTGTTTCTTTCCAGTAGTTGTTGCCAAATAAATATGGTGAAATTTTCCTGGTTTCGTACCCAAAACCATCTCGTTTAATATCTTTGGAAGGAAAATATTCAGTATTATAAATTTTCGAAGTCAAAAATTGTCCCGAGATTAAGTTTCCATTTTTGTCATATTTAAAAACGAACTTTGTATTACTGTTTGAAAGCTTAATTTTATAGTTAATACACTCAACAGTGTCTAATTCAGTTTTAGCAACACTTTCTTCAGTAAATTCATACTCCCAGTTTACTGCTCGTCCTGAAAGAGGGTCAAATTCTGAAAAATGGATTGTTTCAGTTTTTTCTGTTATTAGTGATTTCACTTTATCCGGTGAAATCAATTTGCCGAGTTCTTTAATTTTGGCTGGAATAAGATTTGTTTCATTCTGAGCTTGAGAAAGATAAATACCATCTCTGTACGTTAATAACTCAAATTCAGATGTGAAATTTCTTGTGTTTATTCTTTCAAGATCAATTCTGCTAATAAAATCGCCTTTAACTCTGATTTTTGTTTTAACAAATATTATTGGCATGTCACTATTCATAAAAATTGAATATTTTCTTGATTGTACTGTCCTAGTTTCATCACATTTCGATTCTGATACAATGTTCATTCAAGATTGATTTTTGGTTATTATTTTAACCCCAAAATTCAGGAAAGTAAATAGCACTATGACAATAATAACAAGCTTTTTCGAGGTGTTTCCTCCTTTAAGATTTAGGGTTTTCAAGATGTTCTATCCGTTGCATAAGTGTTGGATGTGAATAATTAAATTTTACATAAAAAGGATGTGGATTTAAATTTGACAAATTTGACTTGTGAAGTTTCTTTAACGCTTCTATCACTATATCGGGATCTTTTACATATCTTACAGCATACAGATCAGCTTTGTATTCTCTTTTTCTGCTCAAACTATTTAATATAACTCTTGCAAAAGAAAGAATTGATCCTATTAAAACGCTGCTGTATATAAATTCAGTATAATACTTATTGAGGTCATAAGCAGAGCTAACTAGGTCGTTAGAAATTAAATACCACAACAATATCACTAACGCTGAAAATATGACAATTGATAATAATAACCCTTTTACAATGTCTTTGTTCACATAATGCCCAGCCTCATGAGCAAATATAGCTTCTATTTCCTCATGAGTGTTGTTTTCAAGTAAAGTATCATAAAGAATAATCCTTTTGGTGTTACCAATACCTGCAAACATTGCATTTGAATGGCTGGTTCGTCTGGAAGCATCAAGAACAAATATACCCTTAGTTTTAAAACCAGCATAGTCCGCAATTTCGTTGATCTTTTCTTTAAGTTCTGGGTCTTCAAGCGGTTTTAGTTTATTAAAAATGGGAATAACTATTGCTGGGTATATCCAGTTGATAAACAGATTTATCACAATAAAACCTGCAATAAAGACAATCCACCATTGCTCAATGTTATATAAACTCCAAAATATTCCTGCTAGTATTACTGTGCCAAGAAGAATTGAAAACGCTGTAATTTTTAACTGATCCATTAAAAACAATTTATAAGTAGTATTAGAAAACCCATATTTTTTCTCTATTGCAAAGCTTTGATAGAGTGAAAATGCAAAATTGATCACTCTGAAAATTACCCATATGAGAAAAACAAAAAATATACCACCGATAATTTCATCTTCAAATAAATCAGCACTAATTGATTCAAAATAACGAAAACCAAAAACTATTAAAATCATCAATAAAAGGAAGTCGATAATCCCTGAAAATATGCTGAATTCCAATTTTTCTGTATTATATTCTTTTGATTTTTTTAAGTAAGCATCTGAGAATTCATCTCTTATTTTTTCTGGTAAAATTATGTTTTTCTTTTTTGTGTGATTAAAATTAAGAAATTCAATAAATAAATTGAAAAGACGATCAAAAATAATTATCGAATAAAATAATATCTGAAACACAAAAACTATCCCTTCACTCTGTACTTTCAAGAATTTTTTCTGAGTTATAAAGTCTTGCTATTCCAAATATCATTAATGTTATCACCGCAGCGTTGGAGATAAGCATTAATAAGAATTTCACTGTTGAGATTTGAGCAGTTATGAAATCCTTCATTACAAATACACTGTTGATAAAGGGTACTAAATACATTCCAAGATTACTTGAGGCTTCCATCTGCATGGTAGCCACTCCCATAATAATCACAAGAATATAGAATGGCATTATGTAACCACCGCCTTCTTTCATATTTCTTGCCAGGCTCCCGAGCAGTACCATTATTGATGAAGCCAATCCAGCAACAGTAATCATGGCTATTAGCAAACCTATGAGTCTACCCGGGGTAAGAACAGCTAGATTCATTTCTGGCATTCCACCACCATCTGATGCAAGTCTAAACATAAACGAAAATGCAACAATCAAACCTATGAAAGTCATTATACTGTTCATTATGCCAGCAGTCATAACATAGAGTACCTTACCAGTAGCAATTGAAGTTCTTGAGACCTGATTAACCAGTACAGAAGAAAGAGAACCTCTTTCTTTTTCTCCCGCTGTTGTATCCAAACCAATATTCATAGAACCTGCCATTATATAAATTAGTATGAAATATGGAATCATTTGCGCAAGAAAGTCCGTACCCTGAGACTCTTCTGGCGCAACGTCCACCTGGCTAACAGCTATCAAATCCAGTTCTTCTCTTGTTAATCCGTGTTCTACTAACTTTTCATTTGCTAATTCACTTTCGTATTCATTTAATGCGTTTCTAACCATATTGGCTGCAAATGAAGATTTGTTTTTCAGAGAATTATATAGAATCGAGACATTCATTTTTGAATTAAATGAATGATTTTCAGGAAATTCAACCACAATAAGATTGTCTGAATTCTGAATGTTTTCTTCTGTGATTAACCCCTCAACTTCTTTATAATCAAGAAACTGAGACAAAATGTCTTTAAATTCTTCGTCATTCAAATTCTCAAACTTAATATTGTAAACAGTTTCTACAGCTTCTTTTTGTTGTGCTGTAGTGGTATATCCAATGGCAATAAAAATGGCAGGCATCAATATCATTGGAAGTATAAAGATTGCAAATATCGTTCTAAAGTCTTTGAAAAGGTTCTTGAGTTCCTTCTTAAATATTATCAGAGCATCCTTAAACATTATGGATCACTCCCTGCGATTCAGCGACTTTAAAAAATATTTCTTCAAGGTCATCTGTTTCGAATTTTTCATAAAGGTTGCTAATATTATCATTTTCAACCAATTTTCCCTCAAGTATAATTGCTACATCATCACATAATTTTTCAGCGACTGACATAACGTGAGTGGAAATAATTACGGTCTTTTGTTGATCTCTAAAATCTTTAATGAATTTTGTAACTGTCCTGGCAGTCAAAATATCCAGACCATTTGTAGGTTCATCAAAAACAATAACGTCAGGATCATGGATTAAACTGACAGCTAAAGAGGCTTTTTGCTTCATTCCGGTTGATAACTTTTCAACAGTTTCATCCAGGAAAGATTCCATATCTAAATAACTGGCGAGTTCATTTATTCTATCTTTTGCTCTGTCTCTAGGGACTTTGCTTAGATCAGCAAAAAAGTATAGCAGCTCCCTTGGAGAAAGATTTCCTGATAGCTTCATATCGCTGGTCAGAAAACCAATACGTTTCCTAACCTCTGTAGGATTTTTAACTGTATCATATCCATAAACTTCTACTTTGCCTTTGTTAGGTTTTAACAGTGTAGAAATCATTCTTAGAGTAGTTGTTTTACCTGCACCGTTAGGACCCAGTAAACCAAATACTCTACCAGGTTTAGCTGTGAAAGTAGCGCCATCTACAGCCTTAACGGTTCTCTTTCTTGATTTAAATGTTTTATGAACATCAATAACTTTTACCATAAAAAATTCCTCCTGTATGTATCTATCCAGTTCTCCTCAATAATAATCCAAACGCATAGGGGGTGCCAATTGGGAACAGTTTGGTTTTTTCACCAAGTTCTCCGTCAAATATCTTTCCACCATCAATTAATATTTTTTCTACTAGTGGTTTTTTATAATGATATCTTTTTATTTGTTCTTCTGTTAAACCTATTACGGCGCTACATTCTTCACGATCATTAACATAAGGTCTTGAAAGAATTTCAGCCTTAAATATGGTTACATAATAAATTGTGCTCAATCTTTGATTTTTCATTTCATAAACTATATATGGGTTAACAGAATCTGCTAGATCAAACCGATTTATTCTTTTATCAACATTAATATGGAAAGTCACATCACTATTCATTAAATGAATTTCTGATCCTATTTCTTCTTGAGCTTCTCTTTTAACAGCCTCGTTGAAGGTTTCACCTTTCTCAAGATGGCCCCCAACTCCAAAAAAGAACTTCTCATTTTCATATGTTTTGTGTTTTTTCCCGGAAGTCAAGAAGACATAATGTTCACCAATTTTAGCCAGGAGTCCGGTTCCCTTTAAACTATTTTTTGGTAACAGTTCTTCGAGTTTCACAATAAACACCAGCTGTCAATTATTAATTATTATCTCCAGTAGCTCACTAAAGCTTGTTATTATGATATCAGGATTTGTGACTGTTTTAAAACCAAATTCATTAAAATAGCAACTGATGATTCCGGCATTCTTTGCAGCCTTTATATCAAGCTCCCTATCACCAACAGCAAGTGTATCATTTCTTGTTAGATTGAATTCTTTAATTAGATAGTTAAAAGCTTCAGGATCTGGTTTTCTTTTGAACCCATCATCTGAAGTAATTATCCTTCTAAAAAGATGTATCACATCATAATAATCCAGTATCTCGATGGTTGATTCACGATCTCTATGGGTTACAATGAAGTTATTTCCGCCATTTTTGCATATCATTTCGCAAACTTCTTTTGCGTAATTATATAAAGGACGACTCTGTGGTGGCTTTTTCTTTTTGAGATATCGAGAAACCAGTTCATCAATGTCAACTGAACATTTTTCTGAAAAACATTCAAAAGCTTTATTCATGGTTATTTTAAGTTGATCCAGTATTATTTCATCTCCTGCTTCAATGTTATATTCCTTTAATGTATCTCTAAATGCCTTAACGATTGAAGGATAAGTATTGCATAACGTACCATCAAAATCCCAAATAATATTTTTGATCAAAATTTTAACTCCTTTAGATCAGACAATTTAATTTTGATTAGCAATATAAGTTTCATAATAAGTGATAATACTTTTCCATTTCTCATTATTAGTGTTCATTTTGACAGTTTTCTCTAAACCGTTCCTATACGTAACTTCACAAAAGAAATCCAAACTCTTCAAATTCTCTTGTCCAGTCAACGGATAATAGACGTAAAACGCTTCACCAGAAATACTGGGAAAAGTTATTTTATTACTTTCATCTGTTCTTTCTTCTGTGAAAATCTTTGTATCTACTATTTTGTAATTTTTCTTTATAACTAACTCTGCTTTATTAATTCTGAGTTCTTCAAAATATGGTTTGGAAGTAACTTCGAAACGGAACCTAAGTTCAGGATACTCAATTTCATTTTTCGTGTTGACAAAGAAGTCCACATCAGTAGAAAACGTTTGCGCCTTATAATAATGTAATGGAATACTATATTCTTCACTTGAAACAAACCCGTTGTCATCTTCGGCAATAATTTGGTAAACATAATCTGTTCCCATGTCCAAAACTAGATTTGCCGTAAAAGTTACATCTGTTAATTTCTTAAGCTTTATCTTTTCTTCAATGCCGCTATTTACTGGATGTAACAATATATAAAGGTTCTGATCTTTGCTAACTTCTGAAAAGGTCCATCTTCCTCTTAGTGTCACATCATTTTCCGAAAATTCTACTAGAGTAAATTCCCAATCAAGCAACCACGATTGTTCATTCAACAAATCAGTTAAGCTATTAACCTGGTTTCTTAAACCATTTACAACTGCATTAATACTTCCAATCGTGTTTCTATTAAGGCTAATGATACTCTCAAGCTTGCTGACCTCAAACGAGATATTAAACATTACTGCCATATTTATAATCTGTAATAACAGCAAGACTGCAATAGCAGTTACAAAAACCAGCTTTATAAAGTTGCTCACTTAAATAACCTCCTTCACTAATACTATCTGTGCGCTCTAACTTTTTGGTGTTTTCTCAAAATATATACCCCTGATGTTCCTGCAGCTGCGATTATTCCAACAACTATGTATGTATTTATTGTACCTTTTGTATCTAGTAGTATACTAATAATTGGTGATAGTATTGCAAAGCTTAGATTGGCAACAAGACTTACTGTTGATATAACGGTCACACGGTACTCACCTTTTACTTGATGATTAATATAGAATCCCATTGTTGGTTTATAAAGACCTCTCACAAATTGTTGGAGAGCAATAATCATTATGGCCCATTTTGACTTGATTATAACCGGAACCATGAAGCTTATTGTCATTAATTAATCTAATGATAACAATACTTTTCTTGGTCTTGAATCAGCATATTTTCTTGCTAGTACCTGGGAACTAAAAACAGCTACTATATTAAAACCAAAACCGTACCTCATTATGTCGAGATTTATCTTAGCAAAGTACGGTTGATAAAGACAGTATCCAATTCGAATAGTAAAACCCACCACAGCAGAAAAACAAACAGTCCAGACAATTCTATGGGTCTTAGGAGCTATGCCAAGGCTGGCTAAAGCATGCATGCCATAATGATGTTTGCTTTTTACACGCTCTACTTCTTTAAAACCAAGCGCAACCAGCGAAGCTATGAAAATATTGATCACACTTATCCAGAATAGTAAAAATGGATTATATTATATAAAAATCCGCTCCACACTGAACCAAATTCCTGGCCAGTAAAAATGTACGAAAGTCTTTTCCTTCCGTTTTCTGATAATCTTTTTTTCTTTTTAGTTTCATCAAACTTTCGTATAACAATGCAGAATCTGTTCCGCTGGACACTGTTAGTCCAAACCAAAACAATATTTCCGCTACTGCAAAAACATAAAAATAGTCAATAGTATGTATAAAATTAGTCCAAAAACGGGGAATAATCCTGAAAGAAAAATCCTCCTTTAAAATTTATCAGCAATGGCACCCCTAGGATCTTCGAAAATAAAAACAGAAATCGCAGAAATTTATTAAAGGCGTAGAATTTATGAATAATTCAATCCTTTAAATAACACAAGGGCCATCAGAACCGGCCCTATAATCAACATATTAAAAAAGAATTTTACGAAAGGGTAAATCTCTATGTCTCTGTCTAGGGTGTTACTTTCCAGTTCACATTTCCTTGTACTCTTCTTTCGTTACGCTCATTAGAAAGATTGTTTTGTACTTCTCTCTATTATAATGAACTTGCTCTATGATTTTGCGTAATCTAAAACCGCTTTTTAGGTATACCCCCATCGCATTATCTTCAAATGGAAAAACATACAGCCCTATTTCATGATAATTGAGCTTTTCAAAACCATATTCAAGCATCAATTTTATCACTTCTGTTCCTATTCCATGGTTCCTATAAGTTTCATTGAATATAATTATTTGAAATTCAGGCAAAGAATTTTCGGTCTCAGCAAATGATGTTGCGCCAATTGTTTGTCCAAATTTATTCGTTATTTTAAATTCTTTTGGCATGTCGTATTTTTTCTGTCTATTTGGTATAAGTGAAATTTTTTCACTATTTAATAGCACGCGATTTACTCCTCAGAAAAAATTTTGTTAAACAGCAAAAATACAAAACGTCTTCTCTCATTCAATAATACAATACAAATAAACAGAAATTCTAAAATCTTTATAAGTTAAATTAATTGTAAATTTATAATAATGTTTGGATAATATTTTTGAAAAGTATGTATAGAGTGAGGAATATAGTACCTTAATATGTGAAATATTTGCTATATTATAATTGTTAAACATCTTTTAGGGGGGATTTAAGTGGCTAAGATCGATTTAAAATCTACATTAGCATCTCCGATTGAATTATTACCACAAAAGCCTATTCTCTTTACTCCTGCGTTAATATCAGCTTTGTTTGGACTAATCATTTATGCAGCTATTCCAGTCAGTTATGCTTTTTTTGGTTGGTCGATTTTTTTGGTTAATCTTTTACAATGGCTTGTTTCAACTATTATGACAGGCTGGATGGTATCAATGATGATGGAAATCAAAGAAAAAGGTAACACAACCTATCAAAGCAGCTGGAATATTGTTAATAAGGTTATTATTAACTTGATAATTGTAGGTATTTTGGTATCTATAATGGTTGCCTTGGGAACATTGCTTCTCATAATTCCCGGGATAATTTTGGCTGTCACTTTCTGCGCAGCATCACCAGCAGTCGTAAAAAAAGAACTTCCTTTCAGTGAAGCGCTGAAGGAAAGCAAAAATTTTGTTTATAATCAAGAAAACTTCTGGAATATCCTAATAATAATGATTATTTCTTTTCTAATAGCAATGATTCCAGTAATTGGGGGATTAATTTCCAGCTTTCTAATAACCTTCTGGATAGCTTATGCCTACCTTTACTATGAAGGTAGAGACCTCTCAGAAGCGAAAAATCCATCATCACCAAAGGAACAAGGAAATTCTGAACCACCTCCAGCGCCAGAATCAAATGAAAAAGAGAAGTGATTCTCGACTATCTATGACCATTATAACTTACTAGCACGGAACAGGAATAATTAACGTTCATATTCTTTGATTACGTATGATTATCTTCTATTTAAAGATAATTCTTCCTAATTGTGTTATAATGTATATGACAAAGGAGGAAAAATTATGAAAGAAAAGAAAATTAGAAAAACAATTCCTAATAATGAAGAAATAATAATAACAGACGAAGAATTAAATCTTCTAGAGGTAACCTTTAAAGAAAGAAAAAATCAGAATAAAAACTAATAAACAAATACCAGTAAAGAGTAGAGGGGGGCGCAGTAATGAATGTGCTATTAATTAACCCACAAAATACTGGATATTACTATAAACTTGGTGCTTTCTATCCACCTCTTGGTATGGCTTATATAAGCTCTTATTTAAAGAAGAATGGTCACAACGTAAAAATGGTAGATATGAATGCTGAAAGATTTAACTACAAGGATTTTGATTACAGCCAGTTTGAGCTTGTTGGTATTTCAACAGATACCGTGAGATTCCCGCTTGTTGTTGATATCTCAAGATATGTAAAGAAATGTAATGTTCCGTTGGTTCTTGGTGGACCTCATGCAGCTGCGGATTACGAGCGCATCCTTCGTGACAATATTGCAGATTATGTTGTTTTTGGAGAAGGTGAAATACCTACATGTCAACTAGCAAATGAACTTGAAAAAGGAAACAGGTACCCCGAATTAGATGGACTGGCTTTTTCTAAAGATGGATCAATAATATCAAAGAAACAGGATTTCATTAAAGAACTTGACGATCTTCCCTTTCCAGACAGAGATGGCCTGCCATTAAACAATTACAATTCTCGTTTTGATAAAAATCCCTCTACAAGTATTATTACTTCACGAGGTTGCCCATTTAACTGTGAATTTTGCTCGGCATCACAATTTATGGGTATGAGATGGAGAAAGCGAAGCAATGAAAGCGTCCTGGAAGAAATAAAGTTACTTGTTAAAAAGTACGGTTATAAGTCGATAATTTTTTTCGATGATAATTTTACACTTGACCCTAAAAGAGCTATCGACATCTCTGAGAAAATATTAAAAAATGATCTTAAGATTAGCTGGTGGGCTTTCTCAAGAGCTGATGAAGTAATTGATAATGAAGAAATGCTAGAAGCTTTATCAACAGCAGGTTGTAAAATGCTTTTCATTGGTTTTGAGAATATAAATGATGATATTTTAGAAGAATTCAATAAGAAATTGAGTGGTTCAATAGCCTCTTCTGTAGTAGAAAAGCTTAAAAAATTCAACATCGATACTTTTGCAAGTTTTATAATGGGTGGTCTTAAAGATACCAAAGACAATGTTTTGAAAAACATGAAATTTGCAAGAAAACTTGGTGCGGAGATTGTCCAATTTTCAGTTCTAACTCCATATCCCGGTACAAGGCTATTTACAAAATTAAAGGATAAGCTTTTTAAGAAAAGCTTTGAATACTATGATGGAACTCATCTTGTATTCAAACATCCAAATTTCACTTCCTCGCAGCTTAGAAGGCTTTTTATGAGAGCTTATTATTATATATACTCTGAACCCAAAAAGCTTTTCAAGAGAGGTTTTCCTTTTTTCTGGAAAATGCTCACTACCACCACAAAAAACAAGATTCGATACCGCCCGGAAATCTGTCCTGATATTGAATAATCATATCCGCGAATAATCGATGCCATTAAAAAGGGGTGATTTTATGGCATTAATTATCAAAAGTGATTTTGGTGAAGGTGAAACTATTCCCGCTAAATTTACATGTGAAGGAGAAGATGTAAGTCCATTATTAAAAATCGAAGGAATCGATGAAAAAGCCTCTTCTCTGGCAATAGTTGTTGATGATCCGGATGCGCCAATGAAAACATTTGTGCACTGGGTAGCATGGAACATAGAGCCAACAAACACCATTCCTGAAGGTATACCAACATCAAAAGAGGTTACATATCCCATCAATATCGTACAGGGAAGGAACGATGGGAAAGGTTTTGGCTATATGGGACCCTGTCCACCAAAAGGTCACGGGGTTCATCACTATCATTTCAAAGTATATGCTCTTGACGCTAAATTGGATTTAAAACCAGGCTCAAGCAAAAGGAAGTTACTCAAAGCAATAAAAGACCACATCATTGATCAAGCAGAATTAGTGGGCACATATGAACGCAAATAGACAATTAAACATTAGCAAACCCGCATCTTTTAAATGGTGCGGGTTTTCTTTATAGATAAAGTTCCGAATAAATATGAATTATCTTTTAATCTTTCTACTTGAATAATCTATAGCATCCACCGGACAAACATTTTGACATTTGAAGCATGTTAGGCATTCATTCTTTTCAATGGTATATTTATCCCCGTCAGTTTCTTTTAGAGCTGCATAAGAAGGACAAACCCTTGAGCAGTTACCGCAAGAGATGCATTTTGACTTATCTATATTCAACTTAAATCTGGAAATTCTTGAAGTTAGACTTAATATGGTACCGTAAGGGCAAAGAAATCTATGCCAAAAATTTTCTTCAAAGAATAATGTAAGCAGCACAGCAGCTCCCAAAATAAATAAGATAAAGTTTAACTGAACACCGGTTGCTCTAATAAAAAGCATTGATGAAACAACACCAACTAAAACCACCCAACGCAACCATTCGTTTCTAAAAGCATCAGGTGTTTTAAAGCTCTTGATTCTTAATTTTCTTTTAATCCATAATATTGGTCTTAAAACAGTTTCTATAGGGCATATCCAACCACAGTAAATTCTCCCGAAAAATAAGGAAAGGACCACAAATCCGCCAAAAAGTAATAACCAGATCTGTATCCTTCCCTGCACTAAAAGGAAAACAAACAGTATCATTGCTAAAATCTCAGTGATAATTCTGATTTTGTCTTTGTTTCTTTTTTTCATTTTTTCCCTCCTGAAAAAGACTATTTCCCCAATTCTAGATGTATTTCAGGAGTTATGCTGTAACATGTGTCACGTTTTTTTATTTCTTCTTATTTCGAGTACAGAAACTATAATTGCAACTATCCCTATAATAAACTTAAGCGATATTGACCAGCTGGGCTCTTCAAATTCTTCCATATATGGGGTTATGATACCCATCAAAAGTGAAATAACTCCTACTACAAAAAGAACTACTTTAGACATAATATCCTCCCTGCTTAAGGTATATTAAATTTCTTTTATATAAGGTTTGATATCAAGCACTGGAGTCTCGTTGATAAGATCAATTCCTTCAACATAGAGGATATTGTTTTTTATTTCTAGTAATCTGGTTACTGAAAGAGCTATCGGGTTAGGCCTGTGAGGAGATCTTGTTGAAAATACTCCTCTCAATTTGTTATCCGTTCTCGGTATTGTCATTAAAGAGTAACTGCTGGACTTATGCAAGTAGGAAATAATTATAATATTCTCAAATCTTTCTAGTCCATTAATACCATCTACATAATCGGAATATATTTCCACAGTTGCTCTCGTATTCAATGAATACTTTACTTGAGGTGGCGCATCTTTTTTGCTAATAAAGGGTGAATGAACTACACCAATCGGCTGTATCTCAAACTTCAATTAGTGTCATCCTTTACGAGAAAAGTAACTGTGTAATATTTAACTGCTTTTTTACCGTCTTTGTTGACAGTCAATTCTAGCGTTGCTTCGTATTGACCGGTGTTGTATTTACCTAGTTTTATTGCCTTTTGTGGATAAGTAAAAGCCTGGGTAACAAAGTCAGTTTCTAAAGGCGCATCCAGCTCTGCTTTCACTATGAACTCTCTACCTTTCTTATAAACTTCATTAACCTTCAATGAATATCCACCTGTCGGTTTTTCTCCAGCAGAAATCAGAAAAAATAGGTTATTATCCACAGATACTTCTTCAGTAATTTCAGCTTTGCTATCAATCACATTGAGAGTATTTATGCCAGTGATTCTTGTAGCAGCATCTTCTATGGAAATCACATCAAATGGTTGTTTTATTGGTAAGAATTCGGAGGCGTGAATCTCAATATTAAAAAGCTTGATCCTTTCAATGTTTTTTGATGTAATTACTATATGTGGTTCTACATTATAATACATATTTGTTTCTGTAATCGATATACTTTTTGTAATATAGGAATCTGAAAACTCTATCTCGAGCACGGCCTCTTTACCAATGTCTTCATTGATGTTAGGTTTAAATATCCAGCCTTTGATTAAAAAAACGAATCTATCTGTTCCAAGTTTTGACATATCCTTTATTTGCAAGCTCATACTTCTTGTACCAAAATACTCAAAACTCAAATTCTCACATTTTTTCGATACTTGATTAATAATTAGACTTGTTTCATTTATGTGGTTGAAAGAAAAAATAAAAACAAACAACAAAAGAAAAATCGATGTAATCAGAGTTTTTTTAACCACAATGCACACCTCTCCCCAATGAAATTTGTATCACTTTAATATTCTAGAACATAACCCTTCAAAATAAAAATATTTGATTTTAAAATACAGTCCAAGAAATAACAGTAATTTTATTATCAAACAGAACTCAAAAATAAACTAACAAAAACAGGCAGGTTATTTTGTTAAATGCAATTTTCTAACATAGTTCTTCATTATCTCCTTTATTCCAAAAAACAGTGACGATTTCTAAGTACTCTCCCTTAATTAATACGACCGCTGTTAATTCACCATCAGAAACTTTTATCCTGTTGCAATTAGTAATGCTAGTTTTCAAGTTCTCAGAATCAAGTAAATTGTAAACTCTTTCAGCTTTAATATTCCTTTCGTTCATTCTCTGAACAGCATGAGGAGAGAAAGAAATTTTAAGTTCTTTTTCCTCTGTTTCATCATTAGTGGAGGTTCCCTCTTCTTCTGATTCCTGAAAACCTTTTATAATATAAGCAATTACTATTACTACAATAGCCAGAGCAATCAGATATAACATTTGAACCTCCTTCATTTAAAATAGAAGTATGAGTGAACTTTCTAAAATAATCAAATGGAGAATTCTGGAAAATTATAACATCTTTACTAGACATGGAATAAAGAGTATTGTAATCATTCTGGCAGCTGCCGGGTTGATAGGGCTGCTGATTTTTCCATTTGTTTTTTATATTAGGGATTACTTCATTCCAAATTTCGAAGAATTGGCAGAACTAGCACCAAGGCTACAAGAATTAACTGGAGTGGATCTAAATGCTTTAATAGTAGCATTTTTATCATCTGTAATATTTGTTATAATGCTTGGAAGTGATTTACCAGTTGCCGTATCAAATTTATTTTTCTCCGACAGAGTTCAATTAATGTTAAGCGCACCTGTAAAATCATTAAATATTTTTAGATCTCAAATGCTGGAAGTTCTTGCTGCTGGAAGCTTGCCATTGTTACTTTTTGTCCCGATTTTTTTGAGTGCTTTGAGCGGACTTGGTTTTTCCGGAATAGACTTTGTTTACGCGCTTTTTCTTCTGATTTTATACATAATTAATATTTTAATGTTAACTACACTGGTTTCTTTTTTGGTAGTTTTTATTGCCAAAGGAAGAATGCTAAAATATATTTCTGTAATAATGACTGCTTTTACATTATTTGCCTTTGTTTTTACACTAAGGTTCCTTGATTTCTCCCAAATCGATCTTGCGAAACCACAGGAAGTAGTGCAGAAGTTCTCAGGTTTTCAGGAAGTACTGCTATCAAGATTTCTCCCATGGAGTCCCTTTGTCAACGCTATTGTTGGCGACTATGAAGATAAAATTATTTATGTGGTTTACTTCATTATCGTAGCATTAATTACTGATACAGTAGGAAGATTTCTCTATAAAAAAACTATTCATTCTATCCATAGCTATACTTCAAAACCAATGAACAAATATAAAGTAACTGGAAAGAGATTACCTGTATTCCTTTCATTAATGAAGAAGGAATTAATGCTTGTATTACGTGAACCCAAACTTGCTTTTGCCTTTATATATCCATTGTTCTTTGTTCCAATAATTAGTCTTGCCAATCCATTTTTATTGAAAGGTGGAGGCGTTATTCAGCTTATTGGTTTAAGCGTATTTCTTATTTGCAATTACACAACAGTTTCCTCAACAGCTCTTTTTGCATTTGAAAGACAAATCAAGGAATATCGAAATACATTTCCCATTAATTCATTGACAAAAGCATTTGCAAAAGGTTTAACAATCTTCTTAATTTATACGTTTATTTTAATTGCTTTGGTACTATATTTTAGGATTCGAATTCCAGAATACTCCGGTTTCATCACTACATTTATGGTTCTACTATTACCATCGGAATTTGTCCTGACTTTATTTGGAGGTACTTTAGAAAAACACCATGGTACAGGTGAATCTAAGAACGTTTTTAAATCACTTACCTTCACAGGGGCTGTGCTTTCATTTATATTTAGTTCGTTCATACCTGTTTTCTCCAGTCTTTCTTTGGCCCTTTTAAAATCTGAAAATATTGATTTTTTCATTGCTTTTCTCGGTTTGCCGATTTCTGGCTTTCACCGGTTACTTTTTGGACTATTTATTCCGATAGCTTTATGGATAACATTGTTAATGTGGTTTATAAAGGTTTTTAGAACTGAACACATTTGAATATGCATGATATAATCGTTCAGAAATATGTTAACGTAGCTCGGAGGGATAACAATGAAAGTAGAAGAAGTAAAATACTTAAGTAAAAAGATAATGGACGCAAATGAAGTTCCACTTGTTTGGGGACACTTTGGAGTTGGCAAAACAGACCTGGCCAGAGAAATTGCTGAAGAAACTAACAGAGAGCTTATAATACTTGTTATTTCACAAATGGAGCCAGGCGACCTAATTGGATTGCCTTCGCGTGGTGAAGATAAAACAGAGTTTTTAAAACCAGATTGGTGGCCTGAACACGGAAATGTAATCTTAATGATTGATGAAATCAACAGAGCCCATAGATCGATAAGGAATGCCATAATGCAACTGCTTATCGACAGGAGGATTCACAATCATTTTCTACCCGAAGGAAGCTGGGTATTGGCTGCTGCAAACCCTCCAGATGAGGAATACGATCAGGTTGAACTTATCACTGACCCTGCATTCATGTCAAGATTCTTCCATCTTGAGATAACTCCAACAACTGAAGAATGGATAAATTGGGCAAATTCGATGAAAGTACCAGCGGACATTACGAATTTTATAAAAGAATATCCAGAATTTCTTTCAAGAGACACTGTAGTATCCATGAGACTTGAACTTAGACCAAGTCCAAGAAGCTGGTATAAACTCGGTAACGTTTTCAAATCACTAGATGAAAAAGATATTGAAAAATTTGGCTATCCCATAGCAGCCGGTATGATTGGCCCTGAAGCAGCGAGAACATTTATTAATAGAATTGAAGGAAAGCTAATTCTTCCACAGGTTGAAGATGTTTTGCTTAATCTTGACAATAATACAATAAAAAGAATAGAAAACATGAATATATCAGCAGTGAGTGCGCTTGTTTCTAGAATTACCAAGTATCTTTCTGAACTAAGTGAGCCAAAACTACAGGAGATTATGGAGAAGATTCCTAAATTGGCATCAAATTTGCTTAAACTTGGAAAGATAATTCCTAAAGATTCTTTTTTTGGCATTATAAGACATATTGTATATAAGATGCAGAAAGAGAAAGGCCTGAGAAGAGTTTTCTTTGAAAAGCTCATTGAAGAGCTTGCGGTTGATGATGAAATCCTTCATTTCTTAGAAAAGAGGGAAGATAATTGAACAGTGATATTGTTCAGGAAGCAGTAATTGAAATTTCAAGGGATAGCCCCTTTTACAATTACCTGTTTATGTTTATAGAAAGGTTACCTAGTTCAACTGTAAGAACGCTTAAACTCAGGGTATCATCATCAGGTAATCTTCAGTTACTTTATAATCCGGAAATTTTAGGCAACAAAGACTTTTTGCTCGTGCAGGCGCTTCTTAAGCATGAATGTTTACACATAGTAAATGGTCATATTCTAATTTCTGTAAAAAATAAAAGAGATAGAACCCTGTGGAATCTGTGTATGGATGCAGCAATAAATCAATACATTCGAGAATTAGATGTCTTGAGTATGCCCCTTGACAAATTATTACTGGAAGGCTGTGGCACTGATAACGAGAATTTCTTTGTTTCTCCGCCTGGTTCTCTACCTGGAAAAACTGCTGAAGAATATCACGATTGGGCTATAGAGTTTATGAAAAATAACAATACAATTGATCTTGAAGTAATCGAAACTAATATGACTATGCCAGATTCACATGAAGAATTTGGCGATTTTGAAATACCTCATGAATATATTGATGAGCTCTTAAAGAATGTTATTGCAGAAACTTATGAAAAAGCCAAGGATGGTTTAACAGAGGGAATAGAAGCTTCCATATCATTGCTCTTGAATAAACCTATACTTGATTGGAAAACGATTATCAGAAGATTCATAGGTTCATCTCTTCACGTAGGCAGATATCGCACACCAATGAAACCAAACAGACGTTACGATGATCAACCTGGCTGGAGAAATGATTATGCAGCAAAGGTTGTTATTGTAGTCGATACAAGCGGTAGCATAATAGAAGAAGAGTTCAACGCTTTCTTCAGCGAAATCGATGCGTTGACGAGAATCACAGACTCACGTATATGGCTTGTTCAGGTCGACGAAGCTGTTCAGTCGGTGATGCAGTATTCAAAAGGTGTATGGAAAGATCTAAAATTAATAGGTCGAGGGGAAACCGATCTTCAACCTGCTGTAGATTATGCGCAGGAAGAATTACGTCCTGAAGGGATAATCGTTTTTACAGATGGCTATACTGATTTGCCGGTAGTGAAAAGAAAAGTCTTGTTTGTACTATCCAGCAAATATAACGATACGTTTCTTGATGACTGTGAAAACATTTATGGTCGTTCGTCAGCGGTGATAGTTAAATGAGCATTTACAGTGGACCAAGATTACTTGAAAAAGATTTTATTGGATATTATCAAGACCTAAAGGATAAGTTAGCTACAGAATCGAAAGTGCTTATTGAGAGAGAAGAGCTTCTTGAAACCCGATTTGGACACTTCTGCACAACGATAGTAAAAGATTCTTTTTCGAAATTTCCTACGCTTTCATTTTTTGTTGACTCAGAAGGGAAGAGCTTTTTTGGAATTTCTTCTTCCAATCCTCTTGAAACTTCCAGCGCCATATATCGATTTACAGACCTCTCACTATTGGAGAAAAGCAAGTCGATTTATAAAGAGCTGTTCCCTGAAAGTGTATATCAGAAGGTGCAAAGAGTTATATTGCAATATCCTTTAAAGTTGAATTTTATAGCAATTTGTGGCAATGAAAGATTAATAAGAAGAGAGAAATTAAAGGATACAATGTCGGGCACAAATTACATGACGCTTCCGGAAAAAATAAATGATTCACTTTATAAAAAAATTTTGGAAGCATTTCGAAAATGGATCAGTTTCCCGAAAGGATCTGTCTTAGTTTTTCCCTATCAGGATAAAGTAAAATATGCTCTTGGTATTCCTAATTTTGATTATCGTATTGATTCATCTATAATTATTGAGTTTTCGAGACTTTTTAGGAAGGCTGTAATAGATAAAGTCCCTTTTTTAAAACAAACAAGTGTGACACCAGACATGAATCTAAATACGACCGTTGCCACTGTTTTCGAATCGAAACTTCTGCATGCAGAAAAAATAATTAATAAACTCGACGAATTCTATTCGTTGTATTACGACACAATTAATAAAGCTGTCTTATCTGTACAATCCAGTGTAAATGAAAACATAGATAAGTTTAAATGAATTATTGAAAAATAATTAATGTTTCCAGGAGACTGATATGCCTGACTTCAGAACGCATATTTCAATTGGACTATATACTTATCCGATCTATATAGCAGGGTTTATAGGAATAACTGAGGCTTTTAATATTAAATTCACCATCACAGCTCCATTTATATGCATAGGTTATTTACTCTATATTTTAGGGAGCGATTTGCCTGACATAGATTCACACTCAGCTTTAATTAAACGTACGACAGAGGTAATTTTATCTGCCATTGTTTCAGCTATTTTTTATATAAGCGTATCCTATCCATATTTTCAGGAATATTTAATCGATTTTACGAATTCAGACGCTTTAGGCATTGGAAGTTCTTTTGCCATTTCTGTTCTCGTTGGATTTGGAGTGTCCAGAGTAATCGACCTTCTTTCTCATAGAGGTTTTATGCATACACTTATTGCAGCTATTTGTTTTGCTTTACTTATTAGCGCTATTTATCTGTCATCAGAGGGATTTCAAGTAACAGATCCGGAGGTTATTACAAATTCACTGTATATTTCACTGTCAGGTTTTTTTGGTTATCTTCTACATCTAATTACTGATAGAATTAAAGCATAGGGCGATTTTAGTTATAAAGGAGGAATAATTTTTCGATGAAAGATAAAAAAGGTATGAAGGGAATTAGGTTGTTTTTTGAGCTTATCTATTTCCCCGTTATCTTTGCTCTTTTATTTATGTTAATTGGTGGATTTATTATAGGTTTTTGGTTGTCTATTATTGGACTTTTTGGAATTATTTTGATGATTTATTTGCGTTATAAAATGTACAAGAAGATTGCTGATGAGTTGTATTCTGATGAACCTGTTGACTCTGAACAAACAAAAGAAGTTAATGAATCTTCAGATGATAATATTGAAAAAGGGGAAGATATATAAATCTTCCCCCCCAAACTACACAAAAAAATCTTTATTGGTTTTCGTTAAAATCAAGTGTTCTTCTAACCTGTTTTTTTATGTGGAATTCAAGTTCGTCTCCCTTTTCGATGTCTTCGAACTCTTCTAGTTTGATACCACATTCTTTTGGTGCCTCGATTCTTGATACATCGTCTTTATAATGCTTAAGTGTTTCTATAGGTCCATCATGGATTTCTTCACCTTTTCTATATACTCGTACTTCGCCTTTTTTCTGCACGTGTCCATCGATCATCTGTACACCTGCAATATATCCAACTTTCTTTATTCTGAATACTTCTTTTACCTCACCATGACCGGTTGTTTCATCTACTTCTTCAGGTTCGAGCAATCCTTCAAGTGCTTTCTTAAGATCATCTATAAGTTCAAAAATGATATCGTAAGTCCTTATTTGAACATCTTCTACCTCTGCATCTTTTCTTGCCTCACTATTAGGCTTAACGTTAAATCCCAGTATAACTGCATTCGACGCTGCTGCAAGTATAACATCACTTGAATTTATTGAACCTATACCAGAATGTATTACTTCAATATGCACTTCTTCCGTTTTCAGCCTAGCGACTGATTGTTTTAAAGCCTCTACTGTACCAAAGGAATCGGCTTTGATGATTAGGTTGAGTGTTTTTGTTTCTTCACCTTCAGAGGTTTTTGCAAGCTCTTCCAGCTTTACTCCTTTCTTACCCTTTATCATTGACTCCTTCGATTCTTTCTTTTCAGCACTTTCTTTTACTTCTCTTGCTTGATCAAGTGTTTCTACAACGTACATTATCTCATGCACATCAGGAACTTCATCAAAACCCAGAATTTGAATGGGTTCAGAGGATTTCGCCTCTTTCACTCGCTTACCAGTTTCATCAATTAGCGCTTTTACCTTACCGAGAGTGGAACCTGCAACAAGGTAGTCACCTCTTTTTAAAATGCCATCTTTTACAATGGCATTGGCCAATGGGCCTACAGCTTTATCAAGTCTGGATTCAATAATAACACCTCTTGCTGGACCCTCTGGAACACAACGAATCTCGTTCATTTCAGCAACAAGTAGCACCATTTCCAATAACTCGTCTATACCCTGTCCATTAAGTGCTGAAATAGGAACTGTTATTGTATCTCCACCCCAATCTTCCGGAACTAAACCAAGTTTAGAAGCCAATTGTTGTTTCGTCATCTCTACATTTGCATTGGGTTTATCGATTTTATTGATAGCCACTACTATCGGAACATTTGCTGTTTTAGCATGATCAAAAGCCTCCACAGTTTGAGGCATAACACCATCGTCAGCCGCAACTACCAAAATAACAATGTCAGTAGCCTGTGCTCCTCTGGCACGCATTTCCGTAAACGCTTCATGACCGGGAGTATCAATAAATGTAATCAGCTTATTATTAACGGGAATTTGATAAGCACCAATAGATTGGGTTATTCCACCTGCTTCTCTTTCTGCTACTTTCGTTTTTCTTAAGTGATCCAGCAATGTAGTTTTACCGTGGTCAACATGTCCCATTACAGTAACAACAGGAGGTCTCTGAACCAAATTTTTTTCATCTTGATACAGTTTTTTAAATTTTTTCTTCAATGCTTCTACCGGATCGATTATTTCTCCCCTTTGGAGTTCAAGTTCGCAGTTATACTCCGCGGCAACTTTTTTTGCTTCTTCAAGGCTTAATGTTTGCGGAGGACGTAATACAATACCTTTTGAGAAATAATCCTTAATAATCACTGCGACGGGAATTTTCATCTTTGATGCAAGTATATTTAGTTTTAGCTCTTCAGGTTTTACATAGATCTTCTTTTTTTCTGCCTCTTTATCTTCTATTTTTTCTTTGCCTTTTGCTTTTTTCCCTTCTTCTTCAGCTTTTTCTTTTTTCTTTTTGTGTTTCGCCTTTTTCTTTGATTTTACAGTTATTTTTTCTTCCTCGGTTTCAATTTCATACAGACCAAGAATTATGTTAACCGTTTCAGCGTCGAGAACTGACATGTGGCTTTTTATTGGAATACCAAGTTCTTCAAGCTCATCCATTAATTCTTTAGTTGATATTTTTAGTCTTTTTGCAAGTTCGTATACACGGGTCTTGGACACTAACGACACCTCCAGATTTTGACCTTTCCAGTATCTTATTAGATAGAATTCTGTCCGTTACTCCAACAGCAGATATTTCAGACTTTCCAATACTTCTTCCCAACTGTTTTTTGTTTATTTCTTTCAATACAATTGTAACTACATTTTCACTTTTACATAACCCCAGTAAATAGTCACGTAAACTCCTACCTGCATCTTCTGCCAGTACAACGATAATACTTTTCTTATTATATATAGCATTTTTTATATGCTCTTTTCCGAAAACAATACTTCCTGATTTTTTGCATATTCCTAAAAGGTTTAAAATATCCTTTTTGCTAATAAATAAGCCTCCACTATTCCTTCGCTTCGTAATCAAGGACAACTACATCAAGTACATAATCTTTCAAATCACCAGGTGTTTCAAGAACCAGAAAATCTTTTTCCTGATGATCTTCGAAATAGCTTAGAAAATCATCCACAGTTTTTATAGGCCAGTCAGAAATTACTTTTGTTTTGAAATGCATAGGGACAATTATTTTTGGTTTTAATTGTTTTGAAAATCCTGCTGCTGTATCAGGTTCAAATGTGTATTTACCTCCTGCTGGGACCAGTAGTATGTCAGGATTCATAATGGTATTGACAACATCTTCAGACGGTATCGCACCAAGATCACCAAGATGAACTATTCTGTAGCCCTCTGGTGTGGTAATCTTAAAAATGATATTATTACCCCGTTTCTTTCCCAGTTCATCATCATGGAAAGAATTATAACCTTCAATCTTAAAGCCTTTAACCTCGCCTTCAATTATGTCATCTTTTATTATCTGAAAATCACCTTTTAGTAAATGATGAGCATTGTGATCGAAATGCTGATGACTTTCCAGTATGAGGTCAGGTTTTATTTCGGGCAAACTATAACCAACTGTCTTGTCAAAAGGATCGGTTATAATGACTTTACTATCGCTAAATATTCCAAAACAGGAGTGCCCAAACCATCTAATTTTCATAGATATCACCCCAAACGAATTATATCATGCTTCTGATAGAATATTCTTAAGGAGGAGTGAATGAGAAGGATGTTCAAACTACGTTTTGCTGTAATAATCATAACAATATTTATAACATTAATCGCAATTGTAGATATTAGCGATGAAATAAAAATCGACACTGATCCACAAGTTTTTATTCCTGAAAATGAGTATGTTAAAAGCTATAGAGAATTTGCTGATAAGTCGGGTACGCTAAACACTGGAATGTTTTTAATTGATGTTACTGAAAAAAATGATCATTTAATAGAAGCACTTGATTTTCTTAGATCTTCACTGTACGAGCATGTAGGTAATGGCATCGATAGAGTATTTAGCCCTCTTGATGCTATACAGTTTAGAATTACATCACTTTTCCCACTAAGATTTGAGACAACTAATATTGTTGACACTATAGATGATCTTGAATATTTAATCGAAGATCCTCTTTACAACAATTTTCTGCTTTCAAAAGACGGAAAATATGTTTGTACATTCTTTTGGATGTCAGAACTCGATAATAAAGAATCTATAACTTCAGCTTTAGAAGAAATCGAAGGAGAATTGGAAGAAGAATACAATCTTGAAGCAATGGCTTTTGGTGAATTTCTCGTTCAAAAAACTCTTTTCGATTATATAAAGCAGTTTACATTTTTGTATCCACCATTGATTATACTGATTATTGTTATTTTGTTTGGAGTTGCACTTAAAGATTTCTGGCTGGGGTTCATTGCTATTATTCCTTCTATGGTTGCTGTTGTTTTCGCTTATTGGTTAATGATCAGATTCAATATTACTATTAATACTTTAACAACTCTGGTTGGTTCTTTAATTGTTATTATTGGTTCTGTTTACGGACTTCATGTTGCAAAAAGGCTCCTGATAAATAGAGAA
This sequence comes from Kosmotogaceae bacterium, assembly GCA_049975465.1. Lineage (GTDB taxonomy): Bacteria > Thermotogota > Thermotogae > Petrotogales > Kosmotogaceae > JASMTM01. The sequence continues at coordinate 36,708 of JBNGCV010000011.1, forward strand.
AAAGCAACATCTGACATTGAGTTGTTCAAGATTACTCTCAGAGAAGAAATCGTTCCAATACTGTTTTCTTCTTTTACCACTGTGGCTGGTTTTATGTCTTTTATATTTGCCCCTATGAGAGCTTTCAAAATGTTTGGTTTGTTCATTTCAATTGGGCTAATGATAACGGCTCTTTATGCTTGCTTTTTATTGCCTTTCTTCGTCAATGTAAAGGTTAAGCGTCGTCTTCAAAGACCTATAAAACTGGAATTCCTTTTTATTCCCAGCAAAAATGTTTTGAACATATTGAAATATGTTTGTGTAACAATAATTATTGCAGGAATATTCTCAATACCCTTTGTAAGAGTTTCTACTGATGAGCTGTCATATTTTTCTAATAATAGTGAACTTGTTTCTGGTGCTGAAAAAATAAGAGAAAGTTTTGAATATTTGCTTCCATACTATGTTGTGATTGACAAACCTGAGAATGATAAATTTTTAAATGATGCAGATTTTTTAACTACTATTAATAGTGATCTGCAGAAAATTGATCATATAAATGGAACAAAAAGCTTGATGGATGTTTCAAAATCCACTGGTTTTGGATTGTCAGTATTAAGCTCTCCTTTACTTAAAGATACTAATTTGGGTTCATTTCTAACGACTTTTGTAACAGAGGACGATTATATCATTATGGTCAACTCTACAATAACGGATACCAAAAAAGCCGGTGAAATGGAGTCGGAGATAAAGGAGCTTCTCCATTCTTATAACCTTAATGGTAATGTGTACTCACCTGTATTAATCTGGAAAAGAATAAATAATGAAGTGGTTATAAATCAAACGGTAAGCATGCTTGGTGCACTTGCCGTGATCTTTCTGTTAACTGCTATTCTGTTAAAAAGTATTACAGATGCAACTATGTCAATCATAGGTGTCATTTCAGCCATAATGTCCGCTTTCATAGCGATGGCAATTTTTTCAATCCCTCTGGAAATAGGAACATCGATTGTTTCTGTTATGCTTGCAGGAATTGTAATTGATTATTCCATTCATCTTAAAATATGGCAAAAACGTGATCAAAAGGGTTATCCTGAAGTTGTAAAGACTGTACTGGCCAATTCATATGCTTTAGCTCTTGGGTTTTCTGTGCTGCTATTTTCTCCACTCAAGCTATATGCTAGAGTTGCAGTTATTGTGATAATTGGTGTCGTTGTAGGTGGTTACATTACTATTTCTGTTCTTTCAGGAGAAAAATTCGTGAAAATGCTAAACAGGTTCAAGCTAATAAAAAAAAGAAGAAAGTCTGAATAAATCTTGTCTAAGTAAACTACTTATGAGAAAGCTCGATTTTTTTTATAGTTATTCCTTCTAAAGAAAAAAGGGTAAGTTCTACTTTATCACCAAGCGTTTTTATAACAGCATATGAACCTCCTGTGTCATCTTTTGGCAATGATGGACTTCCAGGATTTAATAAAACCTTATCGTTTTCCTTTCTTAACTCTGCAATATGGGTGTGCCCTCTAATAAATATATCAGCGTCTTTGTTTATTTCATGATGGCCGTGAAAGATAACTACGCTCAAGCTGTTGATTTTGATTTCTTTTACTGTAAATAGATTGTTTATGTTCATTATCATTAAATCTACATCCGCATCACAATTACCACGAACACCAATCAAACGATTCTTATTTTCTTTAAAAAAATTTGCTAATTTCTCCGGATAATACCCATCAGGAATACGATTCCTTGGACCATGATAAAGAAAATCTCCCACATGAATCATATAATCGAATTTATCTTCATTATTTAGTATTTTTTTTAACTTATCGTATGATCCGTGAGTATCCGATATGATAAGATATTTCACTTTTTCAGCCATCGGAAATAAATCACCGCGCCTTTCTCTGTATTTATCGCTACTTTATCACTTTTTGAAACATTTGATGTTCCAAAGGGCTTGCTGAAAGGCATCCTTTTACGATTAATTTCGTATTCAAAACCCTTTAGAGATACTAGCGGATTGCTTTCTCCCACCGGTAGTATTGACCATAACTCTCCCTTTTTAGCTTCCAATATGTTATTGCCTGACAGTACACTGCTTATTAGGTTTTCAGTATTAATAAAAACATTCATTTTTTTTGAATAAGAATACAATAAATAAATCACTGTGAGAAAATGATCTGGTCTATCTCCCAAAGCGTTTAATAATTGCACTTCATTGAAACCGCGCTCACACATCTCACTAAGAGCAAGTTCTGTATCTGTTTCATCTTTATTTGTTCCAAAACTCATTATTTCTACATTGTTTTCCTTGCACCAGATTAATACTTTTCTGTCAATTGAATCAAGATCACCTATTAATAAATCAGGTAAGATTCTGATCTCAAAAAGAAGGTTAGCTCCAGAATCGACCGCCACAAGATAGTCAGCTTCATCAATTTTTGAAATGTAAAACTCGTCTGAGGAATCTCTTGCTCCTCCTAAGATTAGTGTTGCTTTTTTCATTGTTTATTCTCAATAATTCTACGATATTTGTTTACTGTTCGCCTGGCCACTTTAATGCCTCTTTCTTTTAGAATTTGTGATATTTCTTTGTCACTGCATTTTCCTTTATTTATAAGGATTTCTTCAATAATTTCCATCGCTTTCTCTCTTTTCTGCATATTACCAAAAAAGTATCTTAGCGGTAGTACACCTCGTGGAGTCTGTATAAATTTATCTTTTACCGCTCTACTTATGGTTGAAACAACCACATCCAGATCATCAGAAATATCTTTCATCTTCAAAGTTCTTAGCTTTTCGGATTTATTAAGAAGATAAGCACGATTCGCCTCTACAATTCTTCTGCCAATTAAAATTAGTGTTATGCGCCTTCTTTCAAGAGCTTCCACATAAAATTTAGCTTCTTTGAGCTTTTTTCTAAGAAACTTCTCTTCTTCACCTGAACCTTCATTTAGAATCTTTTTATAATTATCATCAATATTGATTGCCAACCCACAACTTCCTACTGTTACAATAAATCTTTTATCTACATAGTCTATGTATATATCAGGTTCTATATACCTTACGGGTTTTCCGTCATCATATCCAGAAGAGGGATATATTCCTTTGCCCAAAATTCTTTCCATCTCTTCTTTACTGTATGAGAAGACTCCATCAAACCCCCCATTGCGCAGCTTTTCTATAACCCTATTCAACACGCTGATTCTGATTCCTGAACCTTTCGAAATACCTTGAATGCTTTCAGTCAGCATTCCGTGTCCGTCCATTTTGTCTTTCATTGCCTCAAATGCAGTAAACTCTTCTTTATCAAGTATTAGGTATGAAAATTCGCTTAACAATTCCGAAAACGATTTTCTTGGTCCTTCTATTCTTTCAAAATCCCATTTTTCGATTTCTCTCTCTTGATTACTCATGTATATTGTATATTCATCTTCAGAATTGTATTTATTTTCATCCTCGACTTTTAACTCGTCTATTAATTCGTAATCTTCATCTTCAATCTCCAATAATGGATTTTCTTCTACTATTTGATGCAGCTCAACATTCAACTCAAGAGAATTTAGTTGTAAGAGTTTCAATGCATTCTGTACTTCTATTGTCAATTTTTGACGCTGTTCTAGTTTTTGTGACAGATCCTGTTTAATTCGCATTTAATCACCTATTATAATTATAAGTTACACTCCTCATGATTTGAAACTTTTTTATCTTTAATCAAATAGTTCTTTCAAGAGTCTTTTTTATTATTTCAGCTGTATCATTAAAGCTGTCGTGTCTAAAACCTTTATTGACAAGATGTCTTAGTTTGTTCACAACTTCTTCTGGCATTAATCCTTCATCAACTTGTTTTTCCAGAATCTCTAATGATTTACTAACTGATAAACCCTTCCTGTATGGTCTATCTTCTGTTAAAGCAACAAAAACATCAGCTACCATTAGTATTCGAGATTCTAGCGACAACTCATCAGAACTTCTTCCCCAGGGATACCCTGAACCATCCAGCCTTTCATGATGCTCTACTGCCCATCGAACCCATTTATGTTTTTCAACTGCTTCTTGACCTCCAAGAATTAGATACGAATCATAAACATGTTTTTTCATTATGTATAGTTCTCCTTCATCAAGTGATCCCGGTTTATTGAGTATAGAGATGGGTGTAGCCATTTTTCGAATATCATGAAATTTTGCGGCTATTTGCATTTCGTAGATTCTTTCCTTTCCAAGAAAGACTCTACTAATTTCTTTGATACATGTACGATCCTTTGAGTGTGATATCGTGTAAAGGAACTTTTTGTATCAACCAGGAATATTACCAGATTTGCGAATGCATCCAGTTCCTTCAATGAAATCAGTCTATCCTCTGTATCTCCTAGTAATTCATCTTCCAACAACTTTCGATTCTCAAGACTCCACCAGAATTCTTCGTACCTGGAAATTTCCAAAAATGCTTTCTTTAATGTGTCGAAAAATAGAGTTGAATTTTCTATATTACTCCTTACATTTTTAATGAAAGAATAATTGATATCTTCTGAGGTTAAAAATGAAATACTTACTGAGTATGCTAAACAAATCATGTTCGCAAAGTAGTGAGAGATGTTCGATTCTTTTAACTCTTCTGCAGAACTATAATGGCTGAAAATTACATCTTCATAGTCACTTAAGAAAGGCAAGAAATTTGATAACAGTGCTCCCTTTGAAGCATGTTCTTTGCCATTCCGTTTATCAATTACAAGCCAGTCTTTTGCAGTAGCTTTTTCCATCGATTTCTTTTTTTGAATCTGATTCACAAATTCTGGTGCACTAAAACCCAAATCATGAAATAAACCAACCATATTTATTATTCTCTTATCATATCCAAGTTTTTCTGCTATCAGCTTAGAAACACACGCTACCTGAAGTACGTGATCTTCAATATTAATCACTATTTTGGAAAGTCTCAAATATAAGTCATTTATTTCTTTCATAGACATAAGCATTGAATGATCACTCCTTTATTCTTCTATAATAATATTACACAATATTTCTGATTTAACAAAAACATATTTTAACAAATGCAATTATTCATTTTTTAATGTAGAATAATTATAAACTGTAATATAGGTGGTGATATTTTGATATTCAAAGAACTAGGAAATACAGGCGAAGAAATACCAGCAATTGGATTGGGAACATGGGGAGTTGGTGGATTTGAAACTGCTGACCATTCAAATGATGCTCAGTTAGTAAAAACTATTGAGGAAGCCATTGGACTTGGGTACAAACTTATAGATACTGCAGAGTATTATGCTTGTGGTCATACTGAAGAAATAGTTGGAGAAGCTATTAAGAATTTTGATCGAGATAAACTCTTTATTGTAACAAAGGTTTGGCCAAATCATCTCTCAAAAACGGAATTGCCAAAAGCATTATCGGGATCATTGAAAAGACTAAATTTAGATTACGTTGATCTCTACTTAATTCACTGGCCCAGTTCAAAAATACCTTTAAATGAAACCATCGAAACCATGATTAAACTTAAATCTAAGGGATTAATCAGGCATATTGGCGTATCGAATTTTGATACGTCCTTATTAAAAAAAGCTGTAGAAATCTCTGATGATCAGGTGGTGAACAATCAGGTTTTGTTTAATATGGAACATAGAGAGCCTGAGAGAGAATTATTGCCTTACTGTATCGAACATGGAATCACATTAACTGCATACTCTCCTCTCGAAAGAACAAATCTTTTATCTGAAACAAAAAGGAAGCTAACAGTTGTAGCAAATAATCATAATTCATCTATATATCAATTAATGCTTGCGTGGCTTCTCAGTAAAGAAAGGGTTGTAACAATCCCAAAATCTACTAATATCAATCATCTTAGGGAAAATTTAAAGGCTGCAAACATAAAATTAAACAGTGATGAACTTCGATTTCTAGATGAAAAATGATTATTGAAAGGAGAAAATCATGAGTATTTACGAAGATTTTGTTAGTCTGCTGGATAAATATGATAAAGAGAAGGCTTTTAATTTTGCAATAGATTTACTTAATAACAAAACACTTGGTGTGTTTGATTTGTATGAAAAAGTACTCAAACCTTCGCTAAATAACTGGAATTGTGACCACGAAAATAACAAGTTGTGCATTTGGCAAGAACATATTAGGAGTTCTGTAATCAGGTCTATAATTGAGGCTTGTTATCCATTCGTACTTAAGGAAAAAGCAAAAATATCAGAAAATTCTGACAAGACAGTAGCAGTCGTCTGTCCGCCAGGTGAGCAACATGAGTTAGGAGCACGAATAGTTACAGATTACTTCACTTTGTATGGTTTTAAATCAATTTTTGTGGGTAGTAATACACCAGTTGAGTCTTTCATTGAAGCCATCAAAAATTATGAACTTGACTACATTGCTATAAGTGTTACTAATTACTTTCACTTGTTCAAAACAAAGAAACTCATTCAGGATATTAAAAAACTTTCTCCTAAAACTAAAATTATAGTTGGCGGAAGAGCATTTAGTAAGAGGAAAGAAAAATTCCGGGAATTTGGAGCTGATTTCTTCATAGAAAATATCAAAGATATCTCAAATTTGAAGGGAAATGATGACATATGAGACTTGCATTCAAAATTGCATTAAGATTCCTTTCATCCAGCAAAAAACAGACATTGCTGATAATTCTGGGAATAGCTATTGGAGTGGCTGTCCAGGTTTTTATTGGTTCGCTGATTCAGGGTCTTCAGCAAAGTCTTGTTGATAGTACGGTGGGTAATTCTTCTCAGGTTACGATTAAGCCTTCCGATAAAAATAACTCTATTGATAACTGGAACACAATTATTACTAAATTGGAAAATTCAGCAAAACTACCAACAGAAATAACTGTAATATCTCCTGTTGTGGAAATGCCAGTGTTTGTAATATTAAATTCCAGCCAAAATTTTTTGTTAAGGGGTTTTGATTTTGACCGCGCAAATGGTATTTACGAATTTTCAAATATTATAAATGGGAAACTGCCAGAAAATGAAAACGAAATTCTTGTTGGTAAAGAATTTTCTGAAGAATTTGGAATAACTATTAATGACTCAGTGTTACTAATAAACTCTTCCAATGAAAGTAAGGAGTTCAATGTAAGTGGAATATTTGATCTAAATGTAGCAAGTTTGAATAAAAGTTGGTTAATAAGCAATCTCAAAGCAGTTCAAAGTTTCTCAAAACTTGATAATGGTGTTTCAAAAATTGAAATGCAAATAAAAGATGTTTTTCTTGCTGATGAACTGGCTTCTAGAATCTCACAGAGACTTGACCAATCTCTTAACATAACAAATTGGAAAGATCAGAAT
>JBNGCV010000012.1:0-8259 GCA_049975465.1 Kosmotogaceae bacterium
GGAATCCAAAAAAAAGCCTAACTTATTGATACCTTAATCTTTTTGATGATACAATCTTTCGAATTTTATAATGGGGAGGAATGATAAGTGATAATAACTCCGGTGGTAAGAAAGATTTCACTGGAATCAAAAAACCCAGTTCTGATTATGGATTTAAGTTATGTAAGAGAGAACTATTATGGTATCAAGAACAACATTAATAACGCTGAAATTTTCTACGCAGTAAAGGCCAACTCGAATCACAGGGTGATTAATCTACTTAATAATCTTGGAAGTAATTTTGATGTCGCTTCAAAAGGTGAAATTGATAAACTTCTCGCACTTGGAATTTCCTCTGAACGAATGAGCTTTGGCAATACAATAAAAAAAATTGAAGATATCCATTATGCTTATGCAAATGGCATTAAATATTTTGCAGTTGATTCAGAAATGGAAGTAGAAAAAATTGCCGCTCATGCCCCTGGATCAATGGTATATGGCAGGATTTCAACGAGAGGAAAAGACAGCGATTGGCCATTAACAAAAAAGTTTGGTACGGATATAAATCACGTTATGTCTATTATGAGATATGCAGATCAGCTTGGTCTAGATGCCTTTGGTGTTAGCTTTCATGCTGGTTCGCAGAACTATAATCCATTAAACTGGGAAATAGCAATTAAGGATGCTTCCATAGTGATTAATAAGTTGCGAAAAGAAGGCATCAACCTCAGAATGATTAATATTGGTGGAGGAATGCCTGTTGAGCATGTTAAACCAATACCTGCAATTAAAGAATTTTCTTCCGTTATTAATCGTGCAGTTGATGAGTATCTTTCAACTACAGAAAACCTTAGAGTTTTTGTTGAGCCAGGGCGTTCTATGGTAGGAAATGCGGCAATATTGGCAGCAAAAGTCATTCTAAGAAGCACGAAAGGAGAAGAAGAATGGCTTTATATCGATGCTGGCGTGTTCCATGGTCTGGCTGAAACGCTTGAAGATTTCCAATATGAAATAATTGTTGAAGGCAAAGAGAATGATGGAATAAAAAACTATAAACTTGCCGGTCCTACCTGTGATTCTGTCGATACTATTTACGACAGAATAATGTTACCAAAAACAATAGGTTATGGAGATACTGTATATTTCATAAACGCTGGTGCATATACAACAGAATACAATACTCTCTTTAATGGAATAGAAGGACCAAGTACTGTTTTTGTTGAAGACTTTGCTTTAATTGAAGACAGTTATGAATCGGGAGAAACTAGTTTCCAGTAAAGCGCATATATATTTTTCTATAACTGTCTTTTTCGACATTTCCAAATATGAAACTAGCAATATTTGTTGAAATAAATCTTGCTGGGAACTCGTTAAACTTGGTATCAAAAAAACTAACACCAGCAGTTTTCCCTTTAAGAGTGTAATCGACTATATATGATGAATAACTTTTGTTTGTATAGTATGTTCCGATGACCTTTAAGCGTGCATCCTCAATTATCAGTTCGCCTGGAATATCATCACCATAATTATCTATGAAATTACTCCATAAAAGATTACCAGAGAGGTCGTATTTGCTAACTATCAGATCATGAGTGCCTTTATACGAAGAGGCAATTTGACCCAGAACATAAAAACCATCATCTGCAATTTTGCAATCAGTGAAAACCCCGGCAATTTCAAGAGCAATGTTAACCCATTGCTTATTGTTCTTTTTAATGGATACTGCTGGAACATAAATATTTCCGACCCGCTTTTTTCCGGCGACAATCAGGAAATCGTTTAAATAATCGGAAGAATAAGCGATAATCTCTGCGAAGTATTTATCAACAACTTGTAGTTTCTTATCTAAACTAAGAATTTTGGTTTTCTGATCGCTAATTCCATTTACGAGAAATCCACTATCAATTTTTCTGATTCCATGAACTGTTGAAAAATATTCTTTATCTAATAAACTTGTAGTGTCGTTTGTAAGATTGTAAATTCCTAATCTGTAGCCGTTCTCGTCAAAAATATGTCCGATCAAATTACTGTCAACAATTAAATGTGCATTAAAATCATTCCACAAAACTTTTTTCTCATCAATGATCTTTCCGTTACTTTCTACAGTCAGTATTTTAGCTCTGTATTTACCATCAATAATTTCATTGCTTGCTATGTTAAAGTGATTATTAGAATAATTTGCATCCACAAAAGTGCCTGTAATATTGTCTTCAAAAATGTGCACAAATTCTCTTGGCACTTGGAATTCCCATTCGGGTCCTGTAAAACTTTTTTCGTAAACCTTTGAAACAACAGACCATTTTATATCGTCTCCAGGATTAACTTCTATATTAACAGAATTTGATTTCAAATCTTCAAATATTTTTTCCTGGGTATCATTTATTATCAGTTTAACTGTAAATGTTACGGTTTTTTGATAGGGATTATGGCAATCCCACGAAAGATTGACCTCTTTGTTTAAGGGTACAATTAGAGAATTGTCTTTTGGATAGGGTTCAAAGGGAACGTAACTGTTCTGTGAAAATGAGATAGTAAGCCCTATAAACAACAAAAAACATAACAGCAGAACGTTTTTCATGGTTTTCACCACCCTAAATAAGTCTTCTAACCTTCTCAAACTCGCTGGTGGTAATCATATCTCTTTGATATAGTTCTTTAAGTACTTTGTAAGCGAGATCGTAATCATTCAAATTACTCAGTTCGCTTCTGAGTTGAGCAATCCGCAAATTTCTCTCTTCGCTTTCTTCTTTACCTAATGTTTTGAGCATAGTTGCGTATTTATTAAAAATATCTCTTGCAACTGTTTGCGGAGATTTTTCTCGTACTCTTGTTGCAGGACGATGTCTTCTGAAATTTGAGAAACCAGGACCGATAAACCAACCCAACGCAATCCCGCATAATAAACCGCCTATATGGGCTGAATTGCTTATATTCTGAGCAGTAAATCCGAAAATAAGATTAATGATAATTATTGGTAAAAGTGAAAGACCTGTTACTGATTGTAGAATAGTTGGCGTGTCCTTTCTGAAACCAAGAATAAAGAGGACACCAACGAGTCCGAAGATTGCACTACTTGATCCGATAGTAGGTACAGTCGGAGGTGAAAAAAATGCAGCTGAAAGATTTCCCGCTAAACCTGTGCCGAAGTAGAAAATTAGGAATTTCTTTTGTCCATAGACCCCTTCAACAAGACGACCTAGCTGATAAAGAGCAAACATATTAAAGCCAATATGCAAAAAACTGCCATGTAAAAATAAAGCAGATATTGGCGTATATACCAGTCCCCGATTCAATGCCCAACGACTGATTCCACCATAGTAATAAATAATAGTTTGTATATCACCTCTACCAGTGGTTACGATTGCTGTAAAGAGATAAATAGAAATATTTATTATAAGTAAGACGATAGTTACTGATTGCACTCTTCTCAAAAAATCACCACTTTCTATGCCAATAATCTATTTAGTTTGCGATATTCAATTTCACTGAGAACATTTTTTTCCTGAAGTTGCTTAATTATCTCATGTGCTTTGCTGGATTGTAACTCACCCAGATCTTTAAATAATGAAGCAATGATCTCTTTTCGCTTTTTGTTATCTTCGACTTCATTCAATAATTCGGTGTATTTATTCTCAAGTTCATCTGTTAGATTTTCCTTTCGTTTTTTCTCTTCTTCAAACTCCTTTGCCTTTTCCACGGATTTCTTTTTCATTGCGCTAAACTGTTCTTCCAGTTTTGCATGTATCAACTGAACAGCCATAATACGATATCTTATATACCAGCTGAAAAGTCCGTAAGTTAACAGTGTAAATATGACTACAAACCATACAGATATCCTGTTCTTTATCAATAATGGGACCTGACCTTTTTTACTTTCCAGAGCCTGCATTTTTGCCTCATCATTGTATATAACTTCAATCAATTTATAGAAAAGTATGAAACTGATCACACTTGCTGCAACAAATATTAAAGAAAGCGCCGGATAGTAAGAATCGCTCAACAAGCTCATTATCTCTTCAGGATTAATGTCTCCTTCAAATGGTTCAATATTATCAAGGATTATTTTCATTGAGTAAAGACCGGTAACGTTCATGGTAACATAAGATATGGAGTAAAAAATTGCATATTTTACGCTATTACTCTTTAATTTATACTTCAGATTGCCTTCGTTTTTGAATAAATCTTTCTTTTCGAGTCTTCTGTAATGTTGATCTCTGTTCCATGCTAGGGCGTACCAGATATAAAGGCTTATAAGCATGCCAATAACAGAAAACACCAGGGCGGTAAACCCTTCTCCAAAAAAGAGAGGCAGATATGTACAAATCGCCCCTGCAAAAAAGAGAATTAATCCTATCCTTGTCAAAACTATTCCTCCTGTTTCTCTGGTACAAAGTCTGAAAAATCAATAACTATTGTTTTGAAATTATCATACAATACTTTTCCCGGTGGTAACCCTTTTGGTTTTCTTACGCATTTTATGAGGGTATAATCAACTTCCACCTTATTATCATATCGTCCTCTAGAATTAGAAGCTGCAAGATATGCACCGTAATCCAGAGCTGCTTTTGATGGCTTTTTACCAGCCCTTTTAAGTATAACATGTGCGCCCGGTATGTTTCTTGCGTGAAACCAAATATCATCTTTTGTAGCATTACGCGTAATTTCATCATTTTGAATATTATTCCTACCTACCAGATACTTGAATCCATGTTTTTCATATACCTTTGGGCCAGATACAGGTTCAACTTTTGCTTTTTTTCTTTTTTTCTCTTTTAGCAAACCTATTTTTTCCAGTTCATCCTTTATAGAATCCAGTTCGTCCTTACTTTCACAAAATTTCACAGTTTCAAACAAATCCTCAAAATATTCAAGTTGCTTATTAATATGACTAATTCTCTTTTTCAAATGTTTCGATTTTCTTTTGGCTTTTTCGTAGTACTTGAAAAATAGTTGAGCATTTTCTGCTGGAGTTTTTGTTGAGTCAAGATTAATTTTTCGATTTTTGTTATTGTACCAGTCAAAGACTTCTACCTGTTCTGTTTTTTTAGTAAGTCTGTATAGATTTGAAGTGAGTAGTTCACCAAGTATTTTATAATCCTCATAATCTTTTACGGTTTCATATTCATTTCTAAGTTTGAACAAGAGCTTATCGAGTCTGTTGTATTCCTTATTTATAAGTGATTTATATCGATTTAAGACATCGTCAAATTCTCTTTTTCGTCTTTTCACTTCAGCAAATTTAAGCACAGCTTCCGAAACTCTAATTTTTTTGATTTTTTCTTTTTGCACCGGGAATATATCAATGTAAACTTCATTTTTTGTGGGAATGTAATATACATAAGGTTCATCTAATTCTTTGACCATTTTACGAAACGAACCCCAAAATTCCTTCAAAAAATCAGGATTGTTTAAATCAATGGATTTTCCCTGATATCCTAAAGAACGCTGAAAACGTTTTGGTGAAAAGCCCTGTAATCTTTTAGAAAGATCTTTTGCAGGATTTTCACTAGAAGAAACAATTTTAGCAAATTCATCATATGTAAATTTTTTGGGGTGAATACCAGAAGAATCTGGTAATTTATAATTTGCTCCGGGAATCTGAGTTCTTTTTCTGGTAACTCTTTGGCTAAAAACGTTGATAATTTTCATATTGTGGTCTGTGATTAACATATTAGAATTAGGTCCCATAATTTCACTAATCAGATTGAAAGACTCAGTTTCACCAAAAGCGTTTTTTTGAGTGAACTCCAATAAAAAAATTCTGTCTAGCTCAAATTGTTTTACATTTGTAAGTTTTGAAGCCCTTAATTTATCCCTTAGAAACCTTACAAAAGGCGTGATTTTTGTATCTTCAGTAACTATTTTTTCTCTCACAGCAACGAAGGCAATATCGGGTCGCAACGAAATCTGAAGTACTTTGTGTCCGAATTTAAAATAAAAATTCGCTTTTCCCGATTGATATATCTGTCTGAGTAGTGTTTCATTTTGATTTTTAAATTCAGTTAGTACCTTGTGAAGTAATATCCCGTCAAAAATCATTAAGTTTTAATCAACACCTTCTACAAATGTATATGAGTCTTGAACATGTTCTGGAAACAGTTCGTATATTGCGCTACCTGATCCGGTCATTCTTTTAATTATACTTTTACTATTATCTAGCGATCTGAAAAGACTAAAAATACCGGGCCTATTTGTGAAAACTACATCTTCAAAATCGTTTCTTGATAATTTCTTTATCGTTTCATACTCATTGTATTTAAAGGCTTCCCATAATTTTTTGACTTCATCGTAAGCCTGAGAATTGTACCGAAAAGATACTCCGCTTTTGTCAAACATGCTATATGCTTCTGAAGTGCTTACTGAACTCTCAGGAAAGTGTAATTTCACACAATAACCACTGAGATTTCCGGGGAACTCGAGCAGTTCGCCTCTTCCCCTTCCAATAGCTGTGCCTCCTTTAAGGAAAAAGGGTACATCGCTACCAAGTTTTTCTGCGATTCGTTTAATTTCTTTATATGGCAAATTTAGGACTTTCCCCAAATGCTTCAAAAGTGTAGCTGCATTGCTACTACCTCCCCCAAGTCCAGCTTTAGAAGGTATGTTTTTCTCTAATGATATGGACAGATTAAGGATTTGTGAAGTAGCTTTTTCTATCTCTTCAACCACTCTGTACAGTAAATTTTCATTGTTCCACTTCAAACTTGCATTTGTCTTAAAAACTGTTTTTCCTGTACTGTACTTAATGGTTATGGTATCATGAAGATTAATTGTTTGAAAAAGTGTGGTTATGCTATGAAACCCATCATCACGTTTGTTATGTATACTGAGATAAAGGTTAATTTTTGCAAAAGAATTCAGCTTTTTTTCTTTAATATTTCCATTAAAACCAGCCGTGACCAACCCTCCATCTTTTCTTCGAATTTTCTGAGTTCACTGAGTGGAAACTGCTCTACTTCAAATTTATCAGGTTCATTTAAACCAAAAAAAACAATATCTGCTATATAGGCAACACCCAGATGGACCCTGCTTACGGGGGTGGAAAGATCATTTATAAGCCCTAAATATTCAATACTCTTAATGACAATTTCTACCTCTTCTTTTACTTCACGTTGCATTCCCTCTTCAAAACTTTTCCATACCCCGTCTTTGTGTGAGTCTTTCTGGTTAACATGACCTCCTACTCCCAATGTATATTTTTCATGTAGCCGTTTTTCGCCCTGTTTTTTGGTTCTTTTAAAAAGATAGTAGCCATCATGGTCTTTTAGAACAACATAGGGAATAATTTGACGATAACGTTCATCGATTTCAGCCTTTTCCCTTGGAATATACTTACCATTCTTTTCCATTAGTTCAGATAGCCAGCTGATTTCAATTTTCAAAAGACCTTCTGAATGGACTACATTTGACATGTTTTTTGTAGGCACTACGAGAACATTTTCATGCAAAAAAATCAACCCTTCAGTATTCTATGTCAGGTGAAAATACCATCTCCACACCCTTTAGTGTTGATCCTTCGGTAATAATAATTCCAAAATACGAGTTCTCACCCCATAGTTCCTTCCCGCACAATTCTGAAAATTCATCTTCTGAAATATCGAAGTTAATGGTTACGTCAATCGTTGGTTCATATTCTTCCGCAGGGTAAGGTAATTTGTGTGTAATATCTATAATATCTGTTACAACAAAATCTGAACCGTTTTCTTTTTGTGCTCTAAAAATATATGCTTTATTGCTATTCTGATCGGCCTGACCATCTACTTCAACGTGCCATTTTTTGGCTCTCCAATCGTCTAAAGGTTCTTTTTTGCTTATAGTAATATTCCAGCGTCCTGTTACACTAGCTGTATTAAAATATCTGTCAAAGAAGCTATGACTGTATTCACTTCTTAAAAATTTGTCTTTACCATTTACGTATATTACTCCTGTTTGCCCTATGTCATTGTAATTGTTTGGTGGCATTTGTACATAGTCTACCCTTGCCACATAGGGACCTTCTGGTACAGGATCAACTCGTGATGGACTATAATTCTCTATGTATCTAAAATATGCAGGTGTTCTGTCACTTTTAAATTCAGTGTTTGTGAACCAGACATCAGGCTCACTAAAGGTTCCCTGCGGATCGAAGACTTCAACCAGAATGTCTTTTTTACTCTTAGGATAGAAAAATTCTCTATCACTTACCAGTTTGCTTTTACCTTCATGATTTATTTGTGCATTAACTTCGACTTTGATTACGTTAACATCTAAAGGTATATATATTAATGCCTGATCATCTTCAAA
>JBNGCV010000012.1:8359-42318 GCA_049975465.1 Kosmotogaceae bacterium
GCTTTATACAAAGCGTTCAGAATTTCTCTAATTTGAGGTCCTTCTTCAAGATTAAATTGCTCTATTAAGTCTTTTCCTGTCGTTGAAGGTTTGTTCTTCTCATATAAAACAAAGTATGTTCTGATTTTCTCTGATATTTCCTTGTTGAACCAGGAATCAACAGATACAATTATTTCATCCTGTGGTCTTTTTAATATATCATACAGGTGAGAATAAGTTGGTTTTTCAGTTTCTTGAAGCTCTATCTTTAGTTTGTTACTTTTGTTAATCCAGTCTTCAATACGATCTGGTAATCCGTAGCGATCAACGACATTTCTTATACTCTTTTCTTCTTCGTCAAAGTACAATATCATTACAACAATATAAAACAGCTTGGGTTTTATTCTGATCTGCGAAAAATATGTTTGTCTTTTCACGGCATTGCTTAAACAGTTAATTTTTTCAGAGGTAATGCTGCAATCGCAAAATATATGCTGCAAAACGTTAAGATCATACATGCGTTTAATTCCTTTGAAAGGGTCTGGCTCCTCCAATATTTTTTCGAGTTCTTCTCTTATTCTCTGTCCTGTAACATGCTCAATGTAACCTTCTTCAGTGAAATGTTTTAGCGCTTTTATAGTTCTTTCTTCAATAGTAAATCCAAAGCGCTGTTCAAAACGTATTGCTCTTAATATTCTTGTGGGGTCTTCTACAAAGCTCAGATTGTAAAGTGTTCTGATTATACCTCTGGATAAATCCCGTCTGCTTCCAAAGAAATCATAAAGAAGTCCAAATTCTTCTTGATTTAGTTTGATTGCCATTGCATTTATTGAGAAGTCCCTGCGATAAAGATCTTTTCGAATGGTACTGACATCAACATTGGGTAATACAGCTGGTTTCTCGTAATACTCTGTTCTGGCCGTAGTGACATCGATTCTAAATCCATTTTTGAAAAAGATCGATGAAGTTAAGAATTCGGGATGATTCACAGTCTTAACCTCAAAATATTTTTTAAAAGCACGTGTAAAAGTTATAGAATCACCTTCCACCACAATATCTATGTCAAAATTTTCACGATTAAGAAGTACATCGCGAACAAATCCTCCAACAACGTAAACAGGCATATTGATCTCTGATCCTACAATTCCTATAAATCTAAGAATTGTTAATATTCTTGATGGAATCCTTGTTTCAAGCAATTCTTTTACATTAACAGTAATTGGTGGTGAGCTTTTTCTTTCAAAAGCTTTATTTATATTTTTTTTGGAGATAAAACTACTTCTCATAATATCTGTTCTGGTGATTATACCCGATAATATGCCTTCATCAAGAACAAGAACTCTACCAACATCATTTTCTACCATTTTTTGTAATGCTTTATTTACCGAGTCACTTTTTTTAACAGTTACAAGTTTAGTGTTCATGAATTCTTCGACTTTTTTTTCTTTAAGCTCATGTTTCATAGCTTTTTGAACATCCTTCAATGTGATAACACCAACTACTTTGTTGTTCTTTATCACGGGCAATCCTGAATGACCGGTGTTTTCCATAATTTTACTTGCCTCACGTACTGGCATTTCATTTAAAACAGTTCTTACGGGAGCGGACATTATATCTTCTGCAGTAACAAACTCAAATGCATTTTCTTTAATTGTTTTTTTAACCTGTTCAACATAACTCTCAGGTTCTTCTATTTCAACACGTGCATAGGTTATATATGGATGCACGCTTATAGTCGCATTTTTGAATACGTCTTTGAAGTTTATATCTTCTCGCTTGTAACGCGCAATTATTATCATTTTAGTTCCCCTCGAAAAAGCAAGAACCAGGTTATCATAGCCAAGTTGTCTCCAGGCATTTTCAACTATTTCAACAATATTTGATGGGAACTTTTCAAGCTTTATCAATGATGTTCCTACATTTATGCCGTCTAGCTCAAGACTCTCTACGTTTTTTATTATGGTCTCAAGGACTTCCTGCTGGTAATCAGTTAGCTCCTTTTCAACATAGTTTGAAATTATTTCCAAAGAAGCATTATTACTAAGTAACCAACCTGCCATTTTAAAATCATAGGGAGTTGTTGTCATAAGTGTAAAAACTTTGGTTTCTCTGTAAATGGAAGTTGCAAAAAAGGTCGCTTCGGTAGATGTAATATTTATTTTATTCTTTTTCAATTCTTCACACATTAGTGTGGTACAACTACCTCTTGCTTTAAATATTCCTTTGATGTTTGTCTGGATACCGTGATGATCGTAATGGAATGTCTTGCCCTTTAACTTCTTAATAATTTCTTCAGGGATCCTATCTTTATCATTGCAATCAACTACTATCAGAGATCCAATGGATTTGAGTTCTATCTTTTTCAATAAATGATAAGAAAGGGATGGAAAATACATACGCAAAAAATCAGTGAGTTGTTCGGACAAATGTCCAGAAATAACGATTTCGTGATCCGGATATATTCTTTGAGCTGCAACAGCTGAAGAAAAAGCATCAAAATCAGGATTCGGATGAGTGGTTATTATTTTCAACAGAACATCACTTCCTAAGTTTCTTCATTTGATTCAACCTTCGCTACTTCTATAAGCTCTCCTGCTTTTGCACCAAGCATTTTTTGGGCATTGCCTTCGTTGATTGCTATTTCAATAAATCCGCTGCTGTCTATATGTATTAACAACTGTCCGGGTCTTACATCAAAATAGGTCCTGCAGAATGTTGTTTCATACTGGTTCTGTCCAATTTTTAGGAGTGCATCATAATCCAAAAATTCCTTCACATATTCTCCGGGGATGTTAGTTTCAAGATTTCCAAAATGATCATAATATGCAATTTCACCTCTAATTGTTTTATCAATTTTCTGAGGTTTTCTATATCTCAGTATTTCATAATTCATAAGTAGGCTCCCCAGTTTTTTAATTTTAATTCCTGATGCAAGATGAGCAGCAACAGGTGCAAAAATATCTCTACCATGAAACGTTGGTGACGATCCATAAAAGTAATCCTGGTTTTCAAGTACTCTAACTTCCTTTACACCAAGATCATTCCCCACAAAACTGAAAACCCCATTATCCGGTCCTACAAAAAACATATTGTTCTTTGTTTTCATACAAATTGGTTTCCTTGAAGTACCAACACTTGGATCCACAACAACAAGAAATATTGTTTGTGGTGGAAAATCCTTGCATGCTCTCTGTAATATGTGCGCAGCCTGTCTAATATTGTATTCTTTAACATTGTGGGTGAGGTCAATGATATCTACATCTGGTTTAATAGATTTTATGACAGCCTTTGTAACTCCCACATAATAGCTTTCGTAACCCCAGTCACTCATAAATACAATCACAAGTTTTCCCTCCATTTAGTAAAAAGCTTCTGAAAAATGGTTCCGGCATATTTACTGTTTATTTTATAAAGATTTGATTTTAGTCCTTTACAGTCAGTAGAACCAAAACCTTTTATAGGCATCCCAAATTCACTGACAAGTTGCGAAATTTCTTCTTCTTTCTTGATTCTTGATGGTAAGAGTATAGCAAGGATTATTTCAGATCTAGAAGTTAGAAAATCTATATGCCAGTGTTTGTTCTTTTTTTCTGAAAGATGTCGTTTTACTCTTCCTGTCAAAGTCGACATTGCTGAACCAACATATACGTATAATCCAGAGTCAATAATCCAGTAGGAACTTTTCGAGCTGACTTCGATTTTTTCCTGTACGTTCATAAAAAGCAAATAAGATCCTTTATTCATATTCATTATAATAATTATACGATATAATTTTAATAAAACCATTTAGACATAAAGGAGTTGTGTAGAATTGGCTTATGTAGAAATATATCTAGATAGAATTGCCAACAACGCAAAATATCTAAAGGGTTTACTGGATAATTACGGAATTGAAATGGTTGCTGTTTCAAAGGTAACTTGTGGTGATCCCCGCATAGTAAAAACAATTTTAGAAAAAGTGAATAATATAAAGATAGGCGAATCACGTGTAGAAAACTTGGAAAGAATTCACAAATCGGGAATAAATGCTGAAACAATGTTACTCAGACCTCCAACTTCTGATAAATCAGCGAGAGCAATTGAGCAAGCGGATACAATTCTCGTTAGTGAACTATCAGTTCTGGAGAGGTTGATGAATAAATCTTCAAAGAAAGACAACACTTTTATCTATATGGTTGATACAGGTGATTTGAGGGAAGGTGTGTGGTTTGCACACGCTTTTGAGGAATTGAAAGAAGCTGTAGATCTTGCTGGAAAGAAACTCACAGGTATTGGTACCAATCTTGGTTGTTATGGTGGTGTCAAAGCCACGCCTGAGAAATTTGATATATTAATTGAGCTTGGTGAAAAGATTAGAAAAAAAACCGGACATGTTTTCCATTATTACTCAGCTGGTAATACTGCTTCGTTGCCATTGGTAGAAAATGGCGATTGCCCAAAGGGTATAAATCAGTTCAGACTCGGGGAATCAATAATATGTGGAACAGATGCAACAAATAATCGTAAAATTCCAAAGGCCAGACAGGATACAGCGATTCTTTATGGTGAAATTATTGAATTGAAGAAAAAACCATCATTACCTCAGGGAGAAATAGGAAGGGACGCTTTTGGAAGAAAACCGGAATTCACCAATAAAGGCTGGAGATGGAGAGCTATACTGGATCTTGGTGAACAGGATGTATTACCCAACGCGCTGCTACCTCTTGATAACGAACTTGAGGTTCTTCACGCCTCAAGTGATCACCTGATAGTTGATATAACCGAGAGTAAGGATGAGTACAAAATTGGTGGACATATTGCTTTCTATATGTCTTATGGGGCTCTTTTAAGAGTAATGACTTCCAAATATGTCAATAAAGTGTATATCTAACTTGATTTTTTTAGTTATCTCAAATCAAATGAACCTGAAAAAAAAACATTATGTCTAATCAACGTATTCTATGATGACAAAAATACAGGAGGTGTTGACGTTGAAAAGATTGTTTGCTTTGATTACGGTAGTTTTGCTTGCTTTTTCTGGTCTTGCCTATGTGAATCCTGATTACCAGAGTCCTATTGAAAATGTTGTAGAAGCATGTGCAGAGGCTGTTGTAAAAATCGACGTTGTTTCGACTCAAGTCTATAGTCCCTTTGATTCATTTACAGAGGAGTTTTTTAAACGATTTTTTGGAGAGATCCCTGAAACTCAAAGAAAAAGAGAAACTTTGGGTTCGGGATTTATTTTCAGTAAAGATGGTTACATACTCACAAATGAACATGTAGTAACCAACGCGGATCAAATAAAAGTCACATTGCTTAATGGTGATGAATATGAAGCAAAATACGTAGGTGGGGATAAAGAGTTAGATATAGCTGTAATAAAGATTGATCCAGGAGAAAAAGAATTGCCCATACTGGAAATTGGTGATTCTGACAATGTTAGTATTGGCGAATGGGCAGTTGCAATAGGTAATCCTCTTGGTTTTCAACATACAGTTACGGTGGGTGTAATCAGCGCCAAAGGTCGTCAGATACAGAAACCATCGGGAAATGGTTATTATTCAAACCTTATACAAACAGATGCTTCAATTAACCCTGGTAATTCAGGAGGTCCACTCCTTAACATCCATGGTCAGGTCGTGGGCATTAATACTGCTATAGTTTCATCCCAATACGGTTCGGCGCTGGGATTTGCAATCCCCATAAATCTTGCAATGAGATTTGTTGATCAACTAATTAAAACAGGAATGGTAGAAAAAGCATACCTTGGAGTTTATGGAAGAACTGTTGATGAAAATACTGCCAAATCTATTGGACTAAAAGTTGAATCCGGTGCATTGATAACAGATGTTATAGCTGATTCTCCCGCCGATAAAGCAGGATTGAAAATTCAGGACGTAATTATTAAGGTAAACGATTTAGCCATAAAAACCTTTGAAGAATTGGTAGCAGTGGTTCACAGTTATCCACCAGAATCTACTGTGGAGTTAATGGTAAATAGATTTGGAGAAGAGATAACTGTAGAAGTGAAATTAGGCCATCAGGACGATGAAGAAGGAAAACTCGATGAAGAAAGGTACGAAGATAACAGAATGGGAATGATTGTTGGTAAAATCCTTCCAGAAGACAGAGAACGTCTGTCTATTCCGGGTGAAATTAGCGGAGTTATAATAAGAGAAATTCTTTCAAATAATTATGCTTCTAAGCTTGGTCTTCAAAAGGATGACATCATAATCAAAATAAGTGTTAACGGACAACAATATCAAGTAAATAAGCTACAGGATTATAAAGAACTCATTGAACATGTAGAACAAGGAGATTACGTAGCAGTATTTATATACAGACAGGGCGTGAGATACATCGCAAGTTTTAGATATCAGGAATAATTGTTTTTTAAAGCTAAAGCGCTGCCATTATGGCAGCGCTATTTCAATGATATATCACATAGGGTTTTTTTGTTAAAGGATTTTCAATAATAAGCGATTTAGCACCATAAACCGTTCTAATGAGATCCTCTGTAACGATGTCTTCAGGTTTGCCTTCAGCAACAATTTTACCTTCTTTAATAAAAATCAATTTGTGCGAAAAAGAAATTGCTTCGTTAACATCATGAGCCACCATTATTGTTGTCAAATTCTCCTTTTTGATTTTTTCCATAATAATGCTGGTAATCTTTTGAGTATGGCCTGGGTCAAGGTGAGTTGTAAGTTCGTCAAGTAATAATATTTGACCTTTCTGTGCAAAGGTTTTTGCTATAATAACACGTTGTTTTTCACCACCGCTCAGAGTATAAAAATCTCGATCTTTTAGGTTAAGGACATCAGCTTCATTCATTGCATGATCAATGATCTCGTAGTCCTTTTTTGTGAAACCTCCAAAAAATCCAATATATGGGTTTCTTCCAAAGGAGATAATCGTATCACATTTGAAGTTAAAGGCAGGGTTGAATTCCTGTGGAACGAATGAGATGATTTTTGCCAGTTCCTTTGGAGAAAATGAACTGACTTCTTTATCTTTGATTTTTACTGAACCTCTGTAATCCTTAAGTATTCCAGACACAATTTTAAGTAATGTAGTTTTTCCGCTTCCATTTGGCCCAAGTATGCCAAGGACCTCTCCTTTACTGATTGAAAGGCTGATTTTTTTTAGAATATCAATGTCTGTGTATGAATAATAAAGATTATTTATGCTAATTAACTCATTCATTGGAAACGGCCACTCTTTTTCTTAAAAGGTAAATAAACATCGGTGCGCCAATAAGAGCTGTGATTGCTCCCAGTGGAAGTTCAGTTGGTTGAAACAATGTGCGGGCTATGGTATCGCAAACAGATAAAAATAAACCTCCGATGATTAATGTAGAGAATAGATTAATCCTGCTATCGGTTCCGAACAACAATCTGCTTATATGTGGAATTATTAGACCCACAAAGCCAATTAAACCTGCTATTGCGACACTTATACCTGAAACAAAGGCAACCATTACAAAGACAGAAAATTTTAATTTTTCTGGTTCAATTCCCAGAGTTAATGCATGCTGTTCTC
Organism: Kosmotogaceae bacterium; assembly: GCA_049975465.1. Classification (GTDB taxonomy): domain Bacteria; phylum Thermotogota; class Thermotogae; order Petrotogales; family Kosmotogaceae; genus JASMTM01. Next base: position 15,860 of record JBNGCV010000012.1, read on the forward strand.
CCGTAGCGAGTATTAACATCTTTCTTCTTAACAACATATAAACAATAGACTCGATTATTAATACTGGTAGCATTTTCCAAAAACCGGACCAGGTAGCTCCTGAAAGTGATCCTAAAGACCAAAAGTGAAGACTGATAATGTTTCTCCAGGCAAAAACTACAATAAAGGTGACGGCTGCATTGAATAAAAATGAAACGATTACACCGCTAAGTATGAGATTGGTAACGGGAACCCTGCCACCTCTTCTTGAAATGTAATAGGTTAAAAACGCAGAGACTAGAGCAAAGAAAAAAGCTGTAACTTCCATGCCTATATTAATGCTCAAAAAATCATTCATTACCAATGATAAGACTGCACCAAAAGCTCCACCAGCAGAAATTCCAATTATATAAGGATCAGCAAGTGGGTTTTTCAGTGTGAGCTGTAAACTATCTCCTGCAATTGCAAGAGCCGCTCCTATGAGAAAAGCGAGTAATACCCTGGGTAAACGAAGTTTTATATAAATTGCACTTTCTGAACTTTCTTGAGGTGATAAGATAAAATTTATTATCTGGGAAAATGAGAAATTTACAGTACCAAATGAAGAAAGCCAGATAAAGAACAACAGTCCTAAAATGCCCAGTAATACTAATTTCGTTATCTGAAAATAGTTACTCTTTTTCATAGAATAAATTGTGTAATAATCCTAAAAGTTTTATTGATTCGGGATCGGTGTGAGCAACCATGCTATCAGGAACTCCAAAAACGTTACCCTTAACAACTGCTTTAACACTTTCAAATGGGGGATAGTTCTTTATCAGTTCTACGGTCCTTTTTTCATCGTTGTAATAGGGCACAAGTATGATATCGGGATTATTTTGTAATACAAACTCAGCATTTATTGGAAACCATCCGTTGTTTCCAGTGTAGGGAGCTGCAACATTCACTCCACCTGCGTAAGTAATAACCTGATTAATGAATGATCCAGTACCGCAGGTCCAGATTTCTTTCATTTCCCCTGTTATCATTGTGTAAAGAACCGTTGGTTTTTGTTCATTTGGAACTGAGTGAGTTTTTTTGGCAATCTCAAGATATTTTTTCTTGAAATTGTCTGCAAGAGATTTACCTTTTTTATTTTCACCAAAAATTGCAGCAATTTGTACGATATCTTTGTAGATTTCCTCGAACGTATTTGGATTTATTACCACAACATCAAGACCATATTTTGTCAGTTTATCAGCCTCAGATTCCTGGAAACCGCCAGTCAGGAAAACAATATCAGGTTCAAGAGTAAGTATCTTTTCAATATTTATTGGTACGAGATTTCCAATTGTTTCAACATCACCTACCTGAGCGTACTCGTCCCAATCTGTAACTCCAACGATCTTTTCTTCAAGGCCTAGATAAATCATAAAATCCGTAACAGCTGGAGCTCCGATTACTGCAGTTTCAGGTACATCTGCAAGCTCGACCAGTCTGCCAGCATCATCTACAATCGTAAAAGCATATGAAAGACCAACAATAACAATGAACCCAACAACAAGAATCTTCTTAAGCATAATAATACACCTCCATTATAAACAAACCCACCATTTCTCTACCACGGAGAAATGGTGCCAGAATCTGGTGAAGGTATCCTGACTTGTGGATCATCCTACTCTCCGCACCTTCCCGGAATATCCAGTGGCTATTGCGGATTTCGTTCCCACTTACAGTGGCGGGACCGCATCGGTTTTTCACCGATTTCCCTTCAGTCAGATCCAGAGGTTTGTTACTTTATCTAGAAAAATAGTTATCAAGATCCGAAAATTTCAGTAACATTGATAGTGGTCTACCATGAGGACACACTAACAGTTTACGCTTTTTTAACTCATAAATCAATGCTTTCGCCTGCTCAAAATTCATCTTATCTCCTGTTCTGAAAGATGACTTACAGGCAATTTCAGCTATAATAGCTTTTCTGAGTTCCCTTTCGTTCTTAAAGATTCCAAGTCTAAGTTCATCTATAATGTCTCTAAAAGCACTTTCTAGATTGCTGTTATCAAGTATGTATGGAACGGATTTCAATATGATTCTATCACTGTGCATATCAAAATAAAATCCGAGTTCGTTTAATAGGGCTTTGGAATCTTTTACTATTTCCATGCTGGTTTCATTCAACAATACATTGATGGGCTCCAGAAGATTCTGAGAATTTACTTTAGTTGTTTCATTAAGTCTTTCGTAGGTAATTCTTTCGTGTGCTGCATGTAAATCAATGATAAGCAACCCTCTATTTACCTCAGCGATTATATAACGTTCGCCAAGTACTCCTATAAGTTCTACCTGTTCTATATTATTATCTTCTTTTTTCTCTTTTTTTAAATGTCTGAAAAAACTTCTCTCAACCTCAATTGGTAAATTAGAACGCTCATTTTGATTAATCTGTGAAAAATTTTCTTTATTTAATCGTTCCTTTAACATACGGGGTTCCTTTGAAACTTCTTTTTGGTTGTTAAGTGATCCATAACTTCCTTTTTTGGATTGGCGTTTTTCAATACTGATGGAAAAGTTTCCTTTATTTCTCAATGTTTCTCTAATTGTTTTTGTGATTGCTTTTCTTACCTGAGCAGTGTTTGAAAATTTCACTTCTAATTTTTGCGGATGAATATTAACGTCAATTTGATCAGGAGACAATTTTAAGAAAATGAAACAGTATGGGAACCTCCCTTTTTCCAGTGATTCTGCGTAACCCTGCTCTACTGAAAAGTTCAGGGTTGGTTGTTTTACATATCTTCCATTAACAAAAATCATTTCTCCGAGCCGATTTAGTCTTGTTTTATTTGGCATAACAATAAAACCGCTAACACTAATACCAGGAATTTGTTCTTTACCTTCAATTTCTATAAGATCTCCAGTCTTTATTTCGGGGAAAAGTTGTGTAATCCTTTCTTTGATGGTTGATGTAGAGGATGCATCATAGATTAATTTACCGTCCCTTAAATATTTGAAGCCTACTCCAGGATGGGAGAGTATGAATCTCTCCACTGTCTCCGTGATCATTCTTCCTTCAACGGCTTTAGACTTTAAAAATTTTCTTCTTGCAGGGGTGTTATACAGTAGATCATATACTTCAACTGTTGTTCCAACATCTCTCGAAATAGGCTGTTCTTTTTTTATCTGTCCTGAGGTGATCTCAAGCATTAATCCTAGGTCATCATTTTTTGAACGCGATGAAATTTTCATTCTTGATACACTCGCAATAGTTGATAATGCTTCACCTCGAAACCCATAACTTACAAGTTTTTCGAGATCACTAAATCTCTCAATTTTACTGGTTGTGTGAGGTTTTATTGACAGTTTTAAATCGTCACCATGCATTCCCAGACCGTTGTCAATGACACTTATGTATTCTTTTCCTCCATTTTTTGCTGAAATGACAATCTGTGTCGCTTCAGCATCCAGTGAATTTTCTATGAGTTCTTTTATGACAGAAAAAGCTCCCGTTACTACTTCGCCAGCAGCAATTTTCCTGACAATATCCCGCGAGAGAATCCTAATTGCCATTACTATCACCACTGCTTAACAGTTTTTTTCGCATCTGGAATATTATAATGGCTGCAGATGCAGCAACGTTTAATGAATCAACATTTTTTTCCATGGGAATGGAGATACTAAAATCACATTTTTTACTCACTAATTCTCTAATCCCCCTGCCCTCACTCCCAAATACTATGCCACTTTTCTCCGAGTAATTTTCACGATAGTAGGGTTGCCCATTCGTCGTAGCTGCGTAAAACCAGAATCCATCTTCTTTTAGGAGGTCAATTGCTCTTGAAATATTGGTGACCACTGTTATTGGTATTCTAAAAGCCAGTCCGGTTGATACCTTTATCACTGAAGGGGTAATACTGCAGGACCCCTTTTCAGGAATCAATATTCCATCAACGCCAGCCGCAACGGACGTTCTTATAATAGCTCCGAGGTTGTGAGGATCGTTTATTCTATCAAGTAAAACAACAACGGATGTATTTTTTCTCGTTAGCTTTTCGCGCAATTTTTCAAATTCGTGGTAAGGAAATTTATTGATTTCAATAACTACTCCTTGATGTTTTTTTTCATCTGAAAGCTGTGCGAGACGCTCAGCTGAAGCGCTTTCTACTTTGAAGCCCCGCTGGTAACAGGCTTCCTTCAAAAGATTTATTTGCCCGTCTGCATTCTTTTGATTTGTGAATATTACTCGTTTAACTTTAACTGTATTATTTATGTTCAGAATCTCTTTTAGTACATTTCTACCATGAAGATACATGTTTACTCACCCTGTTCAAAATTAATAGAAGCTGATGGTTTTTACCTTTCAGAAAAAGGTAACCAACAAGTGCTTCAAGACCGGTTGCGCGTTTATAATCTTTGTCATCACCTTTTCTTTTTGCGCCCTTTGAATTATAGCCCCTTCTAGCAATATTCTGGCATTCCTTGGGCAGTTGATCCCAGATTTCCTTAAGAGCTTCACTTTGACCCTCGGCACTAACGTAATTTTTAGTCATTTGATGTTGATAAAATGTACGTCTTTTGGTATTTTTCAATGTGTGCAATCTGAAATAAAGCTCATAAACCGCATCTCCAATGTAAGCCAGAACGTCTGTTGAAACTTCTTCAGGATCTACCTTTTGAGCATTTTCAAAAAGGACATTGTTTTCAGTCATTTATAAATTCCTTTATATTATTGACGACATATTCAATTTTATCAATGTTTTTTCCACCTGCTTGGGCAAAATCAGCTCTGCCACCTCCACCGCCATTTAGTTCTTTGGCAACGCGTTGAGCGATTTTACCTGCATTAAATCTATCTGTAAGATCTTCAGAGACCTTGACAACAAATATCACTTTGTTTTCAAATTTATTAAATATAAAAACTATACCACTTTTCAATCTCTGCATCATAACGTCAGCAGCATTTCTGATTACGTCTACAGGGGAGTTATCAACTATTCTAATATGAACCTGATTACCATCGACAGTTGTGTGTCTATCGTTTATTGGCGCAGAACCTGACAGGGCCTTTTCTCTTAGTCGCTTTAACTCTTTCTCTTTTTCACGAACTTCTTGATTGATATTAGCTATTCGTTCGATAATTTTGTCTTCAACAGCAAGCATATCCTTTATTATGTTTAGTTTGTTGTGGTCATCTTTTAAGAGCTCATATGCGTTAAGTCCTGTAACTGCTTCGATTCTTCTCACGCCGGAAGAAACAGAGCTTTCAGAAATAATTTTAAAAATACCTATTTCACCTGTTCTTGAAACATGGGTGCCGCCACAAAGCTCTTTACTGAAATCGTTTATAGAAACGACTCTTACGATGTCACCATATTTTTCTTCAAACAATGCTGTAATATCTTCATTTTTGGCTTCATCGATTGACTTTTCTTCTATTTTGACAGGAATATCTTCGAGTATCTTTTCATTAATGATTTCCTCGATTTTTTCAATATCTTCTTTCTCGAGGGCTGAAAAATGCGTGAAATCAAATCTTAAATGCTTTTCGTCGACCAGAGAACCTGACTGTTTAACATGATTTCCCAGGACTTTTCTTAGAGTAGCGTGTAACAGGTGAGTGGCTGTATGATTTCTTGCTGTAGATTTTCTTTTTTTGGCATCTACTTCTAATTTCACTTTTTGACCTTTTTCAAAGGCACCTTCTTCAATATACACTTTATGAGAAATAAGCTCATTGTTAGGAATGAACACATGTGAGACTACTGCTGTTGAGTTATCAGACATAATAACCCCTCTATCTGATACCTGGCCGCCCTTTTCTGCGTAAAAAGGCGTTTCCTTGAAAAATAATTCACCTTCGTTCCCCTTTGTTAGTTTTTCAACCAGCTTTCCATCAGTGACCAAATATTTGATTTCAGCTTCCATGGTGAGTGTTTTATAGCCTTTGAACTCTGTGTTGCCAAGCTTATTGTAAATTTCGTTATAGGTTGATGAAGTTAAACCGTAATCTTTTTTTCCCTGCGCCTGCCTAGCTCTATTACGTTGTTTTTTCATTTCAGTTTTAAATCCTTCAGAATCGATTTTTACATCCTTATACTGAACAATTTCTTCGACTAGCTCTACTGGAAATCCATACGTATCATATAATTGGAACAATTGTTTCCCAGATAAAACTTCATTGTGTTCGAGTATTTCATGGACTTTTTTCGTTCCTTTTTCCAGAGTTTCAAGAAATTTTTGTTCTTCATTTAACACAATATTTTTAACGAAAGAACGTTTTTCTTTAAGCTCGGGGTAGACACTTCCCATTTCTTCTGCTACCACTTCCATTAATTTGTTTAGAAATGGTTTGGTGTTATTTAGTAACGAAGCGTGCAATACTGCTCTTCTAATAAGTCTTCTCAAGACATAGCCTCTACCCTCATTGGAGGGCATGACACCATCGGTTACAAGAAAACTGACAGATCTAGAATGATCAGCAATTATTTTTATTGAAATATCTGTTTTTTGATCCCTATTGTAATTTACACCCAGTATTTTTTCAATTGTTTTTATTATATTGGTAAAAAGATCGGTATCGAAAATTGTTTCAACATTCTGCATTATTGCTGAGATTCTTTCAAGACCTAAACCTGTATCGATATTTTTGTTCTTTAGAGGCATCAGTTTACCTTCTTCGTTTTGATTGAACTCTGTGAAAACCAGATTCCAGAACTCTATAAATCTATCACAATCACAACCGGGAGAACAGTTTTCAGGATCTGGGCATGTTTCTGTTCTCCCTGTGTCAACAAATATCTCGGAACAAGGACCACAGGGTCCTGTATTTCCTACCGGGCCCCACCAATTCTCCTCTTTACCCAGTCTTATAATTTTTCTTTCCGGGATTCTAATATTATTTTTCCATATATCATAGGCTTCATCGTCATTTTCATAAACAGATACCCATAATGAAGCTTCGGGTATTTCAAGCACATTTGTTACATATTCCCATGCCCACTGGATAGCCTCTTTTTTGAAATAATCATTGAATGAGAAGTTTCCCAACATTTCAAAAAAGGTATCATGTCTCGTAGTTTTTCCAACTCTATCAATATCTACCGTGCGAACACATTTTTGACATGTTGCGACTCTTTTATGTGGGGCTTCAGCAACACCCCAAAAAAATGGTTTAAACGGCACCATACCAGCTACCGTAAACATAAGTTGGGGATCTTTTGGAATTAACGAACTACTCGGAAGAATTACGTGCTGTTTTTTTTGAAAGAAATCAAGAAAACTCGACCTAATTTCTTTACTGCTCATATATTTCATAATGTACTTCCTCCTCAGGTATTAAGTAAAACAAGAAATATGTAAAACATTGGAGTAACAAATAGAAGCCCATCTATTCTGTCTAGCATTCCACCATGACCTGGAAGGATATTTCCCGAATCCTTTACATCATGATAGCGTTTTATGGCAGATTCAACAATGTCACCAATGGTACCGAACACTGCAACTACCATTGCCAGTAGAAAAAAATGTGAAGGTTTTATAGTAATAGCATCCGCAGTAAACAATTGTCTGAAAAATTCATATATGAACATGAAAAATACTACGGAAAGATAACCACCAATTGCACCTTCAAGACTCTTTTTAGGGCTATATGCAGGAGAGATTCTAATCTTTCCAAAGCTCAATCCAAAGAAATATGCGCCTGCATCAAAAACCCAAACTGAAGTTAAATTCAGAAGAGCTACAGAACCACCGAAATTTATAAATAATGGATAAAAAAACGAAAGGTTTAATCCAATGTAAAATATCGAGAAAATGCTATTTGTCATTATTCTTTTTGCTTTTGTAGTGTCCTTTACTGCGAGAATTATCATTGTTGATGATGTTATCAGTGCTAATGCGAAAATTAGTTCGGGCATCCTGAAGTTATCCTTTAGCGGATAAAGTTTATACAGAAGTAATCCATAACTTATTGATGTTATGGTTACAATAGCTACTATTCCCAATTTTAGTACTTGATGTCCACCATTTTTTAGGGTGAATTTTGTATATTCATAGGTTGCAAAAAATAAAACTGTCGCTACCAGCCCTATTAATGAGTAATAATTTACGAAGCATGCGACAACGAAAGGTGCCACAACTCCTGCAGTTACAAATCTTGTAAATAGTTCTTTGCGATGTTCATTCATAATTCATACCCTGATTGTCGACACTACCAAATCTACGTTTTCTCCTGGAATATTCTTCAACAGCATCTTCAAAATCCTTTTCATCAAAATCTGGCCAGAGGATATCTGTAAAATAAAGTTCACTATATGAACATTGCCATAGCATAAAATTGCTCAGGCGCTTTTCTCCAGATGTTCTAATTACAAGATCGGGATCGGGAACGTCTGGAAAATATAGATGATCAGAGATAGTTTCTTCTTCTATATCAGTAAAACCGGCTCTAATTATTTTTTTGAAAGCGTCAATCAGTTCTGTTTTTGCACCATAGTTTAAAGCGACAATCACATCAATTTTGCCGCAATTATTAGTTTTTGATTCGATTTTCTTACATGCTTCTCTGGTTTTTAATGGAAGTTCTTCAATTCGACCCATGAACCGTAATCTGACATCTTCTGATATCATTTCTTCTATTCGTGATTCTAGATAGGTTACTACAAGCTGCAATAAAAAATCGATCTCTTCTCGAGGTCTTTTCCAATTTTCAGTTGAAAAAGCGTAAAAAGTGATATAACGGATGTTTTCTTTTTTTGCTTTTTTTGCTATCCTTTCTGCAACCTGGGCACCTTTTTTATGGCCTTCCGTCCTGTCAAGACCACGTTTTTTAGCCCATCGGCCGTTCCCATCCATTATAAAAGCTACATGCTGCAGACCATTTCTCAAAATTCCATAATCTCCTTTGTTTTCTTTTCAAGGACTTGTTCAAGTTTATCAATATACTCATTTGTTAGATCTTGAACTTCATCTTCAAAGCGTTTCAGATCATCTTCAGTCATTTCCTTGCTTTTTTCTGCTTCTTTAGCTTCTTTTATAGCTTCTCTTCTAATATTTCTAATGGCAATTTTGCTTTTTTCACATGTATCTTTAGCATTTTTTGCCCATCTTTCTCTTTGTTCGGTTGTCGGTGTTGGGAAGTTCAATCTAATAACTGTTCCATCATTCATTGGTGTAAGCCCAAGATTTGATGCGAGAATGGATTTCTCTATTGTGCTCAATAAATTTTTATCCCATGGTTTTATAATAAGAGTTCTATCTTCAGCAACATTTATCGTTGCCAGTTGATTTATCGGTGTTGGAACTCCGTAGTAATCAACCTTTATTTCTTCAAGAATTGCAGGAGAAGGTCTACCTGTACGCATGTGACTATATTCTTCTCTGGTTTTTTCAACTGTCTTTTCCATCTTTTCCTTTGCATCTTTCAATATTTTACTTCTCATGGTCTACCCCCTAGTTGTTCAGGCATTCTTTAATATGTTGGTTTGCGAGCGAATTCTATTCGAAATTATATCATAATGTTTGCTTTCATATAGATATGGTTAAGTTTAGCTTTGTACTTCTTTTCTTGAATAAAATCCAGACATCTGGTAAAATTGCTTTCGATGTTTAATTGCGGGAGGTATTAAAAAATGTCAGAACTTTTAGGTTTTGTTTTATACGGTCCAGCCACTTCTGAACCTGCCCAAAGCGAGACTGCTGCTACAAATGGAACAGGTGGTGGAATGACGGGAATTATTATTTGGTTGGTAATAATGGTAGCACTTTTTTATTTTATGATTGTGTTTCCACAGAAAAGAAGAGAAAAAAAGTTTAAGCAAATGATGGAAAAGCTCAAAGTAGGAGATAGAGTAGTTTCTGCTGGTGGAATTATTGGTAAAGTAACAAATATGGAAAAAAATACAGTAAGAATTCGTACAGGAAAAGGTGCTGAACTTGATTTAACAAGGCGCTCCATTACAGCTATACTAGGTAAACAGGAAGGTACAGAGAACGTAGAGCCAGATGTTGAACAGAAAAACCAATGAAGTAGTTTTGTCTTGAAAGGGGGTGCGCTGTCCGAAATTCGGACATAAAAAATGAGAGCAAACCAAAAAAGATTAATAGTAACAGTCGCAGTGCTCCTATTAGCCGTTTTGCCATTGATAATTCCTCGTGGTGGTGCTGAGGGAAATACTTATCTTGAAAAAATATCAAACAATATCAAACTTGGTTTGGATATTAAAGGTGGTACACTACTGGAGTACCAGATGCTGGCTGAAGGAAGTACTGAAGAGTTAAATTCACTTGCTGATAGAGTAGTTGAAATATTGAGAAGAAGGCTTGACGCAGCTGGTTTTACTGAAGCTACTGTAGAAAAAGTGATTTCGAGGATAAGTTACGGTGAAGAAATACCACCTGTTAGAATAAGGGTTCAGATCCCTGGCATTACAGATATAGATAGAGCAGAAAGTTTAATCGGTCAAACAGGTCAGTTATATTTTGCAGATGTTCTTGCCATAGAAACAAATGAATCAACACCGTCAATTCCTTCGGCTGTTAGGCTTGAGGTGAGTAAGCGAAGAGCACATGACGCTGAAATATACTGGCTTAAGGATATAGATTTTGGGGAAATTCAAAATGCACAGGTTAATAACACCTGGTATCTTATAAGTACGAAAATCAATGTAAGTAATGATTATTACGAACTTGATGGTAGTACTATAGTTGATGCGAAACCTCTTGTAAATCAGAATCCTCAGCCCGGACAGGGTCGTTACATGGTTTCACTAGACTTTAATCAAACTGGAACTGATATATTTTCAAAAATTACTTCTTATAAATCTGGAATACCCGTTAGTGATATTGAAAAGAAACTTGCAATTATACTTGATGAAAGTGTAATTATTGCACCGGTTGTTCAGTCAGCGATTAGAAATGGAAAAGCAGTAATAGAAGGAATCCAAACCGTCGAAGAATCAAGAGATATCGCAGTATTGGTAAGCAGCGGAAATCTACCGGTTGAACTGGATGCTTTTAACAAGCAAATTTTATCACCCACACTCGGTAAAGATATCATAAACGCCGCACTTTTAGCAGGTATTGCAGGTATAATTATTGTAATGATTTATATGATTGCAGTATATGGATTAATGGGAATTACAGCTGATATTGCTTTGGTTTTTAATGCCGTATTGTTGTTCGGTATACTTTCATTAACTGAAGCTATACTAACACTTCCTGGAATCGCAGGTATCATTTTGACCATAGGAACTACTGTCGATGGAAATATATTGATTTTTGAAAGAGTAAAGGAAGAATTAAAACTTGGAAAAACCATTGAAAATGCCATATCTAGTGGTTTTAGCAAGGTATTCTGGACGATCTTTGATGCCAATTTAACAACCATAATTGCCGGATTGGTGCTTCTTTACTTTGGAACAGGCACAGTTAAAGGTTTTGCAACCACATTGATAATCGGTGTTATTGGAGCAATGTTTACAAATCTTGTTGTTTCCAGAGCAATGCTTTCCGGTATGGAAGGTGCTATTAACGTAGACCGCTATTTGAAAAAGGCTCGCGTTGAAGGGAACGATGCGCAATGAAGCAGTTTAATTTCGTAAGCAAAAGAAAAATATTCATGATGATTTCATTAATAATCATCGCTGTTGCATTAATATTCATTTTTAGTAAAGGCTTTAACTTTGGAGTTGATTTTACAGGAGGCACTGAAATAAGTCTTACCGTCTCTAATCTTGATACTACAGTTGGCGAAGTACGTGAATATCTTGTCAAAGAAAACGAGCTATTTGAAAGTGCCAGGATTATAAAACAGCGTCCTCTTTCAGAAATCCTTGAGGGGGGAACTGTTACCAAAGCAAGGTTTTCTGTTATTGTAACGGGAGAAATAGCTGAAAAGCTTGAGGAAAATATAGTCAAAGCACTCAATGAACCACTGGGTGTTACAAAAGATGACATTGTTTCGGTTAATACCATATCGGGTTTTGCAGCTCAGGAAATAAAAGGATATATGACAACAGCTGTGATTGTGGCGGTCGCACTTGTTTTGCTGTATATAACTATAAGATTCAGATTTGTTTTTGGGCTAGGTGCCCTATTGGCTTTGGTACATGATTTGGTAATTGTACTTGGGCTTTACAGTATATTTGGGATAGAATTCAATGCCCCGGTTATTGCAGCCTTTCTTACATTACTGGGATATTCATTGAATGATACCATTGTTGTTTATGATAGGATAAGAGAAAATCTTAAAAAGCTTAGGGGTAAACCAATAACTGAAATTGTAAATTCAAGTATTAACGAAGTTATTATAAGATCTATTAATACTTCATTGACGACCTTTATTGCAGTATTAGTTCTATACATCTTTTCTGGTGAGGTATTACAACCCTTTGCATTTGGAATATTGGCTGGCGTTATAGTAGGAACATATTCTTCTCTTTATATTGCGTCTCCTATCGTTATAACGTGGATCGCAAAAAGAGGGAAAACGCTTTAAAAATCATTGAAAACAAAAATACGGTGATGTATAATGTTTATTAAGTGGGGTCGTAGCGCAGCTGGGAGCGCGTCACAATGGCATTGTGAAGGTCGAGGGTTCGAATCCCTTCGACTCCACCACAAGAGGGACCGGCTGGGTCCCTTTCTTGTTTTTCTGATACTTGTTTTTGTGATTGTTTCCACAAACCTTTACTCAGTTGATGTTTCCTTTACGAAAGATAACTCTGTTCTGGAAAGAGTTATCGAGATTATTGCAGAAACTAAAGATGAGCTGCTAGTAGTAGCGTTTTCACTTGATCACCCTGAAATAATAGATGCATTGAACTGTCTTGTGGATAAAGGTGTTCATGTAGAAGCAATGGTGGATAATTCAACTATTCAAAGAACAATGCTGTTAGATCCAGCATTTAAAGTAATGTGCGATTCTTCAGATGCACTCATTCATTCAAAGTTTTTTATTTCTGATATGAAACATTCGGTTATTGGCACCGGGAACTTTACACTATCCGGACTGGAGAAAGGATTAAATTCATTCTTATTTTTCAATTCTGATGAAATAGCAAATGGTCTTTACGACTTTTATCATGCTATAAAGAATGGTATAAGCGTAAATGAGTTTAGTTATTCAAATTGTTCTTTTTATCTGCTCCCTTATTCTAACCTAAAGGAAAAAATTCTTGATAAAATGCTTGGGGCAAAAGAATCAATTTACATTGCTGAATATGCTTTTACGGATTACGACTTCTTAAGTGTTATGAAGTTAAAATCAATTAAAGGAATCCAGATACGGTGTTTGGTAGACAGCTGGACCTTCGACTATGGAGAGATCGTTTCTTATTTGAGCAAACCTTTTATGATAAAGCGTGTAGGGTCTCATAAATCGCTGCATGAAAAAACAATGGTACTTGATAATGAAATAGTAATAACAGGTTCAGCTAATCTAACATATTCGGCTTATGAAAAGAACAGGGAATTAATTGTTATAATTAAGAATAAAGAGGTTGCGAAGAAATTTTTGGATTACTTTAATTTTATATGGGAGGTGTGGGGAGATGATTATTAGAGTTGGACTTGCTCAGATAAATACAACAGTAGGCGACATTGAATATAATCTAGCGAAAATAAAAGAATACATAAATAAAGCAAAGGACAGAGATGTTGACATAATTGTTTTTCCTGAACTTACCATTACAGGTTATCCTCCAGAAGATTTACTCTATAGGGTAGATTTTGTTAAAGAGAACCTGTCAGCACTTGAAACGATTAAAGACTATACGAGCGATTCTGATATTATTGTTATAGTGGGATTTGTTGATTTTGATACTGAGTTATACAATGCGGCTGCTGTTATTCAAAATGGTGAATTGATAGGAATCCACAAAAAAAATCACCTTCCTAATTACACTGTTTTTGATGAAAGAAGATATTTTTCAGCAGGCAATGATTCTTTGGTATTAACCAATGGTAGGATTAAGCTGGGAGTAAATATTTGTGAAGATATCTGGGTTCCAGCAGGCCCCGGACATGATCAAACGAAATTTGGAGCAAGTTTACTGTTGAATCTTTCCGCTTCCCCGTATATTTCAGAAAAGCATTTTTCCAGATTAAAACTACTTCAGACGAGAGCAAATGAGTATTCGTGTGCAATTGGCTATTGCAATCAGGTTGGTGGCCAGGACGAACTGGTTTTTGATGGAAGAAGCCTTATAGCTCTACCTAACGGAAAAACCTATGTTGCTGCTGATTTTGAAGAAGAATTGCTTATTGGAGACATTGACCCTTATGATGCCATTACGATGAATCTGCTTGAGGGAAAAAGAAAGAGCTATACAATTTTCAGAGGTGTGAATGAAAAAAAGATATCATTTAAAGGAAAATCAAAACAGGAATACATTCCAGATTATAAGGAACCTGCCTGGCATAGAGAAGAGGAGACGTTCAAAGCTCTTGTTCTAGGTTTAAAGGATTATCTTGTTAAGAATGAATTTAAAAAAGTGGCTTTAGGATTAAGTGGTGGATTAGATTCTTCACTGGTGGCTTGTTTGGCAACTGAAGCAATAGGAAATGAAAACGTTGTTGGAGTGTTTATGCCTTCTGAATATACCACAGAACAGAGTAAAGAAGATGCGATGAAACTTGCAGAAAATCTGGGAATAAATACCTTAACAGTACCCATTAACAAAATTAATTCTTTGTATCTGTCATCATTAAATGAGTTTTTTGCAAATACAAAATCTGATGTTACCGAAGAAAACATTCAATCAAGAATTAGAGCAAATATTTTAATGGCACTTTCAAACAAATTCAACTGGATGATTTTAGCCACCGGCAATAAAAGTGAGCTTGCAACAGGATATGGGACGCTTTATGGAGATATGGCTGGTGGTTTTGCACCGTTAAAGGATGTGTATAAAACAGAGGTATTAAAGCTCGCTGGTTTTTATAATCGTTTTAAGGAAAGCAAAATAATTCCGGAAAGTATAATTGAAAAACCACCTTCAGCTGAATTAAAACCTGGACAGAAAGATGAAGATATATTACCACCTTACCATGTGCTTGACACCATTTTGAATTTCTTTTTTGAAGAAAGATTTTCACCTGAAGAAATAGCTGAAAGAGGTATAGATATAGGAATAACTCGCGAAGTGCTTACAAGAATTAAGAACAGTGAATTTAAGAGAAAACAATATTGCGCTGGGACAAAGATTTCGCGCTGTTCATTTGGCAAAGACTGGAGGATGCCCATTACCAGTGGTTACAGAAAAAAATTTTGAAGCCGTTGTTATTGATATAGATGGGACTTTCATAGATGATAACGAAAAACTTCCTGTTGATAATCTCTCGATCTTGAATTTCATCATTGAAAAAGGAATCAAAGTGATTTTTTGTAGTGGAAGAATGCTGCAATCTGTAGAAGTGTTTTTAATGACAAATATTGGCAGAACGTTTCCAATAATTTGCTATAACGGCGCAATGGTAAAGCTGAATGATCGTGTTATTCTTGACAAAAAGATTTCTTCATCGCTTGCGAGTTCGATTGTGAAAGAAGCACTAAAAGAAAGACTTTATATTCAAGCTTGCGTTAACGATGAATTATATGTGTCAGAAGATAATAAAAAAGCTGTTGATTATGCCAAGCATTCCAGCGTGGAATATCATGTACCTAAAAATTTCATAAACTTTGTTAACAGTTACGAACCAACAAAACTCTTGATTATTGATGAAACAGAAGAACTAAAGTCAATTGCAGAGAAATTCAGAAGAAGATTCAGTGGAGTTGAAATAGTAAGGTCTTTTCCAACATATCTTGATATTATACCCTCAAATACTGATAAAGGAATGGCACTGAAGATACTCTGTGAAAAGATGGGAGTATTGCCTGAAAAAGTTGTAGTTTTTGGTGATAACGATAATGATGTGGCTGCCTTTAAAGTAGCAGGTTTATCAGTTGCCATGGGAAACGGAACAAAAGTTGCAAAAGAAAACGCTGACATCATAGCTCCAGCAAATAATGATGCGGGGTTCGCAAAGACAGTTAAAAGCTTATTTAGAAAGAACTATTTTTGAAGCGTTTTTAAAAATTCAAAAACACCATAACTTTTTGGATTCAGTTTGTAGATTTTGTCTGCTGCTTTCAAAAAATAGTCGTTAGCCCATGCAGGACTATGGTTTATTTCATCGATAAACGTTGAAACAACCTTTATGTTATGTCCTCCGTTTGCTGAAGCATCAATTTTGATAAGATTTTTCAGGATATCATCCAGCGATTGAGATACTGGAGTACCAGTTTCGCTACCAGAGCCACCTCTTTCATCAAACATGATTTCTGCATACATTCCCTGAACCAGAAGTGCACAAACAGTTCTTATAGTACTGTGCCTCTGGAAGTATTGTTTTGAGGCATGGAGATAGTTTAAAAGGTGTATTAAGTAAAATGAAGTATCTAAACGTCTTTCTGAGATAAACTTAAGTGTGCTTATAAAAAGTGCTTTTCTTACACTTTCAACACTATAACCATTTCTAAAACTATTAAAGATTTCAGTGATAATTCCTTTACGGTAATAAAGTGAGTTATAAACTGCGTCAAATAACTGTTCATTGATAGGAACTGTATTATTTACCCACTTTTCATCTATATCGAAGTTTCTTGAAACCCTGTCGTAAAGTGGAAATATCACCGGAAAAGAGGTTAGATATCTTAGAAACCATCTATAAAGTTGTTGTGACAGCCTGGGGAGTCGTTCAATGAGATCAAGTGTTTTTTCCAGAGCTATCGCTTTGTGACCGAGATTTCTGGCATTTCTAAAAGTTGTTTCTTCAACTGATACTATACTCATGAAGTAAAGGATATCTTCTATTTCTGGTTTAAGCGAGATATTTACATCCTGAATTTCTTCAAATATTTTTATTGTTTGCTGTGTATCACCTGATAAGATCGAGTCGCCTAGTGATTGTAAATTGAGGTTTTCCTGTGCAACTTTTCCACTCAAATTTAATTTTGATTGTTCTGTCCACAAATATTTTTCCTTTAAATTATCGCATGCCTGTAAGAAAACCAGCGAAGCAAGTTCCTCATAATGATCCATTATTTCCAGTGCTGATCCCATGACCAACGGTCCGTGGTTTGTGATAATTAGTTTCAAGCTATTAGAACTCACGTCCCATTCAGTATAATTATCTGCGCCAAGAGAATATTTAAGGTCTGAAAAAAGTCTGTAAAGAAAATTATTTGTCTTTTTCTTAGAAACCGCTTTATATGCTTTTTCTAGAAATATTTCTTTTTCCATATTCTTCCATTCATTGGCTTTCATAAATTTCGCCTGCCCTTTTTCCAACTTCTTTGCTTGGAATAATCCCTACATCTCCAATAAAATAACCCTGTTCATCTTTAAGACGTACAATAGACATTTTAACAGTGAATGAATTCCCGTCCTTAGTATAATTTAACATTTTTCCTTGCCAAACCCCTTTATTGGCAAGGTATTCATTTATCGAATTTCTTAGTTTTTCATCGATATCTACAATACCATCAGAAAGCTTTTTGCCTCTAACCTCTTCTACGCTTTCGTAACCATGTTCTTTTAACCAGGAATTGTTCGCGTACAATATACAACCTTTCATGTCTGAAGCAATAATTAGATCATGTAAATGATCCAGCAAAACTGCTCTTTCTTTTACTCTTTCGAGGGTACTGTAGAATCCAGTCATATCCTTTGCAGTTATTATATAACCCAAAAATTCATTGCTCTCTTCTTCCAAAACCTGTTGATAGGAGTATTCGAGGGTTATTTTTGTATCACCTTTTTCATAAATATCAATTGCTCCTCTATTATGCATTAATTTAAGCTTTTTGAAGAATGTGTCCAGAAAACTTGCCAGCATTGGATTTTCTTTATTATTTATTGATGAAATATCTTCATCTTTGATCCTGAAAAATCTAATTGCTGTTTCATTTAGATACAATATTTCATTTTTTTCATTTGTTACAATAATTATTTCTGAAATATTCTGAAGAAATAAAGAGTGAAACTTTAGTTTCCTTCTTAACTTCAATTCTTCTGTAACATCTCTCCCGATGGTAAGGATATATGTTCCTTCATCAGTGTGTAATATGCTTTTCTTAGTATCCACAATAAATGTATTATTATCACTCTTTATATGTTCTTCTTTTCCTTCCCATCTTCCTTTATTATCTAGCTTTTCAGTGATACTTATTTCTTGTTCCGAATCAGAAAGATAACTCTTTTCTTTAGTACCAATCATTTCTTCCATTCTATAACCATGTTTGTCAGCTGCATAACTGTTTAAATATATAATTGTACCGTTTTCATCAGTAGCATATGCGATTTCTTCAGCATTGTCAAGGAAACGCCATTGTAGCATAATCTCTTTCATATTTCGTTTTTGCAGTGTAATGTCCATAAAGGTGAACTGAATGACTTTTTCTGCTCCATAAATCGTTTCAGAAGAACTGTATCTTACATCACGTTTATCCCCAAGATGAGTTTGAAGCTTGCATTCCAGGTTTGTTTTTGGTTCAGAACTAAGTATTAATGCAGTATCCTCTTCTGAATCAACGAAATCAGACAGTTTCATATGAATTAATCCATCACCCTGAAATCCCAGTATTTCCTTTGCGACTTTATTGGCGAAAAGTATTAATCCATCATTTTTACGTAGAACCAGCATCCCACAACCCATACTGTTTACAAGACTGAGATATTTTTCCTTTTCAAATCCCAGAATTCTTTCCAGTTGTTGTTTTTCAACGATTAGATTGACAATATTATTAAGGTAATTAAGATATCCTGGGCCCTTCAATATGTATTCATCTTCGGCAAGACAATACTTCTGTACTTCTTCCAAGTCAGAAGCTAGAAATATGTAAGGTACATCACTTTCTTTTGATTTTCTTACGATATTTTCATCAAAATAATCGAAGATCAAAAGGTCAGAGAACAGCCAATGCTCTTTTTCTACATGTTCTGTGTATCTCACCTCGTAAAAATCATGAAGAGCTTCTATTAGCCTTTTAGCGTCTTTATTTGTTCTTGCAACAACTATGACCCTTTGTCTGGAAGAATCCTTATGCAAAATCTTTCCTCCTTTAAATAGAGGAATTCATTTAACAGTGATTAGCCTTGTATGCATTTTAACACAGATTTAACCAAATCCTGAAAGCATTCTTAAAATAAACAAAAAAGGAGCCTTTTCGGCTCCCTGGAGCAGGCGATGAGATTCGAACTCACAACCTCCGCCTTACCAAGGCGGCGCTCTACCTTTGAAGCTACGCCTGCTCAATCTTGAAAATCATATCATAGCGAATTACATCTTTCAACCCTCTGTTTCCTGTCTGTAGCTAACCACGGGTGATCTCGAAGCTGTAACTTCATCTAATCTTCTTACGGGAGTAGTATAAGGTGCCTTATTAAGTTTTTCGGGATCATTTCTTGCTTCGTCTAGGATTTCCTTGATTATGCCGACATAATTATCGATATTTTCTTTGCTTTCAGTTTCAGGTGGTTCTATCATCAATGCTTCGTTAACTATTAAAGGGAAATATATTGTTGGGGGATGTACATTGTAATCGAGCAATCTTTTTGCAAGATCAATGGTCTTAATATTGTAGTCATCGACAAGCACTGATCCATCAAAAACAACTTCATGTTTGCATAAACCTGGAAACGCTGTAGGTATTGTAGTGGACAGTTTTTTTCTGAGATAATTTGCATTTAGCACTGCCATTTCACTTGCTAATCTTAAACCTTCCTTTCCCATCGTCAGTATATAAGAATAAGCCTTAACAAGAACGTTGAAGTTACCAAAAAAGCTTCTTACTCTGCCTATAGAATTATTGAGATTCCATTTTAAGTAATAGCCTTTCTTATTGTCTAAATCAACTATCGGAACAGGAAGATAATCCTTTAGGAATTCAGCAACCCCAACCGGACCACTTCCGGGTCCGCCCATACCATGTGGGGTAGAAAAGGTTTTATGCAAATTTAGGTGAATTATGTCAAAACCCATGTCACCAGGTTTAACCTTTCCCATAATAGCGTTTAGGTTGGCACCATCGTAATACATCAATGCACCGTTTTCGTGGGCGATTTCAGTAATTTTACATATATCTTTTTCAAATAGTCCAAGAGTGTTCGGGTTTGTGAGCATAATTCCAGCAACATCTTCGTCTATTTGCTTTTTAAAATCTTCAAGATCTACAATACCACTGTCATTTGATTTTATTTCTACTACTTCAAATCCAGCCATTTTTGCGGAAGCAGGGTTTGTTCCGTGTGCTGAGTCAGGAATTATTACCTTATTTCGTTTTTCACCCTTGCTTCTGAAATATTTCTTAATGATTAGCATTCCTGTGAGTTCACCATGAGCGCCAGCAGCGGGTTGTAAAGTAAAAGTCTTCATTCCTGTGATTTCGCAGAGCAATTTTTTAAGGTCATACATTAATTCAAGAGCACCTTTGAATGTTTCCTCAGGTTGATAAGGATGTAGCTCTGTGAAACCGGGTAATGAGGCAATGTTTTCGTTTACTCTTGGATTATATTTCATGGTGCATGAACCAAGAGGATAAAATCCAGTATCTACTGAAAAATTCTTTTTTGATAGATTACTATAATGTCTAACAACTTCTGTTTCGCTGCATTCTGGAAGGGAAAGCTCTTTACTTCTTATTAGTTCTTTGGGAATAATTTCTTCGGTTTCTATTTCAGGCAATTTTTCATCTGGAAGACTGTATCCTACTCGATCCTTTCTTGATTTTTCGAAGATTGTCATAGTATCTCCTCCAGTTTTCCTGCAAAAAATGTAATATCATCATTAGTCACAGCTTCGGTTGTGCAAAATAGTGCACAATCCTCCATATTTGGGAAAAATCTTTTAAGTGGCAATGGCCCAAGAATTTTTTCTTCTAGTAGTTTTTCATTTATTTCTTCAACTGATTTATCTTTATTTATTCTCAATACAAACTCATGAAAGAAAGGACCATCGAAAACGGGAGATATACCCTCGATTTTTAATAATTTTTCGTACAAGTTATGAGATTTTTTCAAGCAGCGTATTGCAATTTCTTTGATTCCATTCTTTCCCATAAGGCTCATATAAATACTTGCAAGCAATGCATTAAAGGAGTGATTGGAGCAAATGTTGGAAGTAGCCTTTTCTCTTCTTATATGCTGTTCCCGCGTTTGAAGAATCATTGCATAACCCGTTTTACCATCCAGGTCTTTTGTTTGTCCAATCAGTCTTCCTGGAGTTTTTCTTATATATTTTTCTCTTGTTGCAAATAAGCCAAGACCAGGTCCACCAAGATTCATTGGATTTCCTAGTGGTTGACCTTCGCCAACAACAATATCAGCACCGAGTTTTCCAGGTGCTTCAAGTAAGCCTAATGCAACTGGATTAACCACAGTGGTAAGTAGAGTCTTTTTTGGTAACAGTTCTTTTATTTTGTCCAGGTGCTCTACAATACCAAAGAAATTTGGATATCCTAAAATAAGTGTTGCTGTATTATCTGATATTTTTTCTTTTAGATCTTCAACATCCAAATTACCTGAAACAGCTGAATATTTTACTGGTATAACATTTAAATCTGCTCCAAAACAGTAGGTTTTTAAAACTTCAATGTACTCGGGATGAAGTGATGATGCGACAAGAACATCTTCTTTTTTTGTTATCCTGGCGGCCATTAATGCTGCTTCTGCTGTAGCTGATGCTCCATCATACATGGATGAATTAGCGATATCCATACCAGTAAGCTTGGTGATCATGGTTTGGAATTCGAAAAGCATTTGTAATGTACCCTGGGAAACTTCAGCCTGATATGGTGTATAAGCGGTTAAAAATTCTCCTCTTGAAGCAATTGAGTTCACCGCTGCGGGTATCAAGTGTTTATAAGCACCAGCGCCTCTGAAAACAGCATAATCCTCAAGAGATAAGTTCATCTCTGATAGATGTTTCAATTTTCTTCTAAGAGAAAACTCATCGGATGCTTCAGGTATATCGAGTTCGCTATCAAGACGACTGGGTACATCTTTATATAATTCATCAAGGCTATTAACACCTATCTCAGTTAACATTTCCTGTATTTCTTCTTTAGAATGCGGTATATAAGGGTTGTCACTCATTTTAACCCTCCTTTTCGCAAAACTCGTCATATTCCTCCTTATTCATGAGTTTATCAAGCTCAGCTTCATCTGAAAACTTTACTTTGCAAATCCAACCTTTTCCCTCCGCATCTTCATTAATAATTTCTGGTGAATCCTCAAGATCCTCATTTACTTCTATGATTTCACCGGTGATTGGAGAATAAATGTCACTGGCAGCTTTTACAGATTCAACGGTACAAAGCATTTCACCTTTGTTAATTTCATTGCCAGCTTCTGGGAGCTCGACATAAACAATGTCACCCAACTGATCCTGGGCATAATCGGTTATACCTATTACACCAATTTCTCCTTCTTTTTTTACCCATTCATGTGATTTGCTGTACTTAATCATCGTATTAGCCTCCCTTTATTTAATTTTTTACTGAACCTCTATAAAAAGGTAACTTCACGATTTCAGCTTTTACTTTCTTCTTTCTTATCTCAACTTCTACATTTGTCCCAGTTTTTGCTGTACCTTTATCGATGTAAGCAAAGGCTAAGCTTTTTTTAAGAGTAGGTGCAAACATTCCACTGCTTATCCAACCAATTACTTTGTTATTGAGATAAACCTTATGTTCATGCCTTGGTATTGCCTTATCCTTTATCTCCAATCCTCTTAGCTTACGTGTTATTCCCTTTTCTTTCTGTTCCAAAAGTGCCTTTTTCCCAATAAAGTCCTTTTCAAATTTGACAGTCCATTTCAAAGGTGCTTCTAGCGGTGTAATAGTTTCATTAAGGTCATTACCATATAACATATAGGTTGCTTCAAATCTAAGTGTGTCTCTAGCACCAAGTCCGGCAGGTAAAATTTCCTTTTCATTACCGATTTCTAAAATTTTTCTCCATAACGGTATTACTGCTTCCCTATCCACATATAATTCAAATCCGTCCTCACCGGTGTATCCGGTTCTGGACAATAGCGTTTCAATACCACTTACTCTGCCCTGTGTGAAATGATAGAAACCGACTGTTGCAAGATCTATCTGGGAAATCGTACTAAGTAATTCCTGTGCCTTCGGACCTTGCAGGGCTAGCTGTGCTATTTCATCAGATTTATTGTTAATCTCGACATCAAATTTACCTTTTTGATTCTTTATCCATTTGAAGTCTTTATCAGTATTTGAAGCATTTACTACAAAAAGAACCTTATTATTTGCCATTCTATACACAAGAAAATCATCGATAATTCCACCTTTTTTGTTGCACATAGGTGTGTAGCAAATCTGGCCATTTTTTAGTTTATTCACATAATTTGTTACAAGGTAATCAGCAAAGCCGATAGCGTCAGGACCGACAATTTCAATTTCACCCATATGTGATACATCAAACAAACCGGCGAACTCCCTTACCTGTCTATGTTCCTTTATTATGGAACTATACTGTATAGGCATTTCCCAACCTGCAAAATCAACCATTTTAGCTCCATTTCTTAAATGCTCTTCATATAATGGAGTTCTTTTACTTTTTGTCATTATTATTCTCACTCCTTTCCAAATCTTCGATCATGATTTTGGCTTCTTCAAAATGTTCTTCGTCCACATATATATCAACCATTCCGCCAGCACCGAAATATACATTATCCATATATGCCATTTCTGTAGATTTTAGATCTACTTTTATACCTTCATTTTCAAGGATTTCTTTAAACATTTTGGCCTGGTGGTAAAAGACAGCTTCCTTCAATTTTTTCATTCTTCCACCCCCTGTTACGATTATAGCATTACCAATGAGTGTTAATTAATCGCATATACAATTGAATAAGAGAAGTCTCAGGCCATTATTGTGATATAATTTCGCAGGAATACACTTCCTAAAATGATTCGAGGGGGTAATGATTATGATAAGTAGACTTGCCATACTTACCAGTGGTGGTGATTCACCAGGTATGAATGCCGCTTTGAGAGCTGCTGTCAGAACAGCAGTTACCGAAGGAATGGAAGTGTTGGGAATAAAAAGAGGTTATGCTGGTTTACTTGATGAGGAAATAATCACATTAAATTACGATTCTGTTGGTGGAATAATGGAGCGCGGTGGAACAATATTAAGAAGCTCACGATGTGATGAATTCAAGACGGAAGAAGGAAGAGCAAAAGCAATAAAAGTGCTTGAAAAGAATAAAGTAGATGGTCTTATAGTAATTGGGGGAGAAGGTTCATTAACAGGTGCTATGCTGCTTTCTAACGAAGGTAATATTCCAGTAATTGGTATACCGGGAACGATAGATAACGATATTGCACACACTGATATGTGCATAGGAGTAGATACCTGTTTAAACACAGTAATAGATAATATTCAAAAGTTGAAGGATACTGCGAGTTCTCATGAACGAGCTTTTATTGTTGAAGTTATGGGTAGAGAATCTGGTTATGTGGCTCTCACTGCCGGTTTATCTACTGGTGCAGAAGCAGTTATTATTCCAGAAAAGCCTGTTGATTATGAAGCACTGGCTGAACGAATATGGAATGAACGAAAACGTGGAAAGATAAACTGTATAATTGTTGTTGCTGAAGGAGCAGCGAGTGCTTATACTGTTGCAAGACATATGGAACATAGGATCGGTTATGAAACCCGTATAACTATTTTGGGACACATACAACGTGGAGGTTCTCCTACTGCGTTCGATAGAATGCTTGCTTCAAGGATGGGCTATTATGCAGTGGAGTTTTTAAAAGAAGGAGCTTCCAAAGAGATGGTGGCATTGCAATCCAGCAAGATAACAAAAGTACCACTTGACAAGGTTCTTTCAGAGAAGAAGAAACTTGATACAAAACTAATAAAAATTGTAAACATTCTTTCTTAGTACGAATGGAGTGATTTATTTGAGAAAGACAAAAATCGTTTGTACGATTGGACCGTCTACAAGATCGAAGGAAATGCTAAAGAGGTTGGTTAAAGAAGGAATGAATGTTGCTAGATTAAATACTTCACATGATGATGTTGAAGGTCATGGTGAAAATATAAGAACAATAAAGCAAGTTAGGGATGAACTGAAAAAACCTATAACAATTCTTGTAGATCTTGCTGGACCAAAATTAAGAACTGGCAATTTTAAGAATGATGAAGTGAAACTTGTCAAAGGTAAAGAATTTATATTGACCACTGATTTAGTTGAAGGAGATGAAAATAAAGTAAGTGTTAACTATAAAGACCTTCCTAAAGAATTGGATAAGGGAACAATTATACTTGTTGATGATGGAAAGATAAAACTTAAAGTGGATAAAACGGATGATATGAACGTTTACACAAAGATACTTACCGGTGGAAACATAAAGAATAGAAGGGGGATAAACATCCCGGGTGTTGACACCGGGATTTCCGCAATAACTGATAAAGATAGAGAATTTATAAAGCTTGGTATTAAGGAAGATGTTGATTATTTTGCACTGTCCTTTGTCAGAAAACCTGATGATGTATTGAAGGCAAAAAAAGAAATCGAAGATGCAGGGGGAAATATTCCAATAATATCCAAAATAGAGACTGCACAGGCTTTGAAGTACATAGATAAAATTGCAGAGGTTTCTGATGGATTAATGGTTGCCAGAGGAGATTTGGGAGTAGAGATTCCTGTTGAGAGAGTACCTGTTGAGCAAAAGCGAATTATCAAGCAGGGTAACCATTACAGAATTCCAGTTATTACCGCAACGCAGATGTTAGAATCTATGGTGGAAAATTCGACACCTACCCGTGCTGAAGCCACAGATATTTCAAATGCAATTATTGATGGGACAGATGCAATTATGTTATCTGCAGAAACTTCAATAGGTAATTATCCGCTTGAAGCTGTAAAGGTTATGAATTCAACATCAACATTTACAGAAAAGTATCTTGCAAAAAATCAATCACTTACACAATGGACACGTACTCATGTTATTACTGATGATCATACAGATGCCATATGCAGAGCTGCATGGGGTATAAGCGAGAATCTTAAAATTAAATTAATTGTATCCTCAACATATTCAGGTCACACAGCGAGAAATGTTTCAGGTTTTAGACCCTCTTCTCATATACTGGCTGTCACTCCAAATAAAAAAACATATTTTCAGCTCGCCCTGGTCTGGGGAGTAATACCTTTACATTTAACGCTTGGTGAAAGCATTGATGAGATGGTTGAGAAGGCAGGAAGAAAAGCTCGAGAACTTGATTTGCTTGAGAAAGATGATACATTTATTATCACTGCTGGGGTACCGCTAGGAGTAACCAATACAACTAATATATTGAAACTTGAAAAGGCATAGAAATTCACTATATAAGTAATAACATTGTTCCCCCGAGTTCGACATCACATAGACAAACAAAACACGTAAACTCATTTCCCTGAAAGGGTTATAGAGCTTGTGAAGATTG
>JBNGCV010000013.1:0-4212 GCA_049975465.1 Kosmotogaceae bacterium
TACTTCTCTTCTTCCTTTTTGTGCCTATTTATGCTTTTTTCTGTCGAACTCGGGTATGAGAATCTGGATAGTTATCAGCGGGATATGGCAAGATGGAAAGAGTACTTCATTGAAATAAATGATGTGATGCTTTCACTACTGAGAAATAAAATGGATAGAAATCAAATGTATGAATGGGCTTCCAAACATATGACAGAAGATTTCGGAGCCATAAACACCGTTGGCATAAAGATTGTGGAAACCATCTTCAAATTTGGTGGAGACAAAGAAATAATAAATCTAGTAAAATGCCCAACAGATTATCTTAAAATACACAACAGAGCTGCAAGCAATTTTAACAGATCTCAGAAATA
Organism: Kosmotogaceae bacterium; assembly: GCA_049975465.1. Taxonomy (GTDB): domain Bacteria; phylum Thermotogota; class Thermotogae; order Petrotogales; family Kosmotogaceae; genus JASMTM01. Next base: position 354 of record JBNGCV010000013.1, read on the forward strand.
CAATTATCCGTTGTACAGCCCAGAACTGTTAAGAACATTTGATAAAAAACTCTAGTATTAGCTCAAGTACTTTTTACTAGGTAGTTTTTGTTGTTACTTGCTGTTTGGTGAGCGTTCAACGTTTTTTATATATATTTCTTCTCCAGTAAGTACTTTGAGATTTCCTCCACACTTGGGACAATGCAGTTCGTAATCAGCAGAAGAAAACTTCTCACCACATTCTTTGCATTCATATCTCAGCTCATCAGTGATAAAGTTTATTTCAACTTCATTAAAAACTGTCTCCTTTTTTATCATGTCAAAGGCTTCGCGGATATTTTCTTTGTCAGCCATAACTAATTTGCCGATTCCAATATCGATTCTCTTAATATCTTTAAGCTGTTCTTTGTCGAAGTTATTTTCGAGAAATATCTTTACCCTTTCTGCTATTGATAATTCGTGATGCAATTTTATCCCTCCTTAACTCCTTTTTAATTTCTTCCAGTAATTCTTTATCTGACGCAACATCGAAAGCGGTAAGTGCCATGGACTTTGCCGCATTAATCAATTCCTGTTGTCCTCTGGGTGCGACAGTTGCATCAGCGAACTCTCTTGAGTGAGAAATGAATTCGCCTTCTTCACCAATTGCTATATAGGGGTGAATAGCAGGAACAACCTGACTAACATTTCCCATATCTGTTGAACCACCGCCATCCTGTGGTGGTAATATGTCATTAATGCCAATTTTCTTAAGATTTTCCTCAAATACTTGTGCCAGTTTCTTATTTGGTTTCAAGTTGTCGTTGGAAAGTTCAAATTTTCTCCAGGACACTTCTGCTCCGGACATTAAAGCCGCTCCTCTGGCAACGTTGTAAGCTTTTTCCACTGTTCTGTCAAGATAGCTTCGTTCCTTTGCTCTAAAATAGAATTTTGCAACAGCTTTGTCTGGAACTACATTAGGGGCTTTTCCCCCCTCAGATACAATACCGTGTATTCTGACATCATCCTTTAAGTGCTGTCTCAATGCGTTTAGTCCATTAAACAGAAAAATAGCGCTGTCAAGTGCGTTTATACCTTTCTCTGGCATTGAAGAAGCGTGTGAAGTTTGTCCTTTAAAAATAAACTCTATTGCATCAAGCGCGAGAGAAGTTGAATAGGTTAGATTGACTGTTGCAGGATGAACCATCATTGCAACATCAACTTCATCGAAAACCCCTTTTTCTGTTAATATAACTTTTCCACCGCCATTTTCTTCGCCTGGACAACCAATTACCAGTAGTTCAGCAGATAGATTTTCAACGGTTGAAAGTGCTACTGCTGCACCTATACTGGAAGGGGCGATGAGATTATGTCCGCATCCATGCCCGATATCTGGTAAAGCATCATATTCACATAGAAAAGCGATTTTTGGTCCACCATTTCCACAGACATAATGAGCTCTGAAAGATGTTTCAAGATCTGCTATACCTTTTTCAACATTAAAACCTTTTTGTTCCAGAAATTCTGTTAACCATTTAAACGCTTTGTACTCTTTAAACCCAATTTCAGGATTATTTTTGAGCTTTTTACTAATTTCAATAAGGTCGTTGGCAATGCTATCAACATTTTTTGTTATTGTCTCTTTTGATTTTTCGTTCACATAATCACTCCTTAATTAATTAGAAAGAGACAACATCATGCGATGTTGTCTCTTGTTAAACTCAACTAAAGTTTATTAGAAACTCCACTTATTGATGTTATAAATTGGTCTAAGGAATACGTTAAATAGATTTTCTGGAATAATTAATTCATCATTGTAAGCTACACCAACTATTGGCCAGTATAATGGATAACATGCAACATCTTCCATAGCAATTCTCTGAACCTCTTTATAGAGTTCCCATCTTTCTTGATCATCTACGGTAACCTTTATTTCGTTGATAAGTTCGTCTACCTTTTCATTATGGTAAGTTCCAAAGATAGGATTCCAACTTGATTTGGAATACCAGTTTTCAACAAAACTGAAGGGTGATGGTGCAGATGCAGACCATCGTTCTCTAAACATGGGGGCTTCACCTTCTGCAGTAACATCAAGATATGTTCCCCATTCGAGTGTTACGACTTCAACCTCGATTCCAATCTGAAAAAGTTGCCTTTGAATCTGTTGAACTTCGAGTACTCGTTCTCTATAACCTGCTGGTGCGTATATCTTAGTTTTGAAACCATTTGGATAGCCTGCTTCTTTAAGCAATTCTCTTGCTTTTTCCAGGTTCTGTTCATATTCAGGTGCGTTTGGCGCTGAGGCAGCATGGAAATATGGTACTCTTCCTACAGCGGGAACTGCCAATTCACCACGGGTGAGAGCAATTAACTCTTCTCTGTTAATGGCATAAGCAACAGCCTGTCTTACTTTTACATTGCTGAAAATGCTGTCAGGTCTCTTGTTGAAACAAATTCTGTGGTCTTCGAATTTTGTGAAAGTACCAAATTCAAGTCCCGAATCAGGAATTCCTTTCAACATTCTGTATTCCTCTGCTGGTAACTCAGCTATGTAGTCTATTTGTTTGGCTTGAAGTGCCATAGTAGCTGTAGTAATTTCAGGATAAAATCTGAATTCAACATATTTTATTTTTGCTTTTTCTCCCCAATAATCCTCGTAACGTCTTAAAACAATTCTCTGTCCAGGAACATGAACAGCGAATTCGAATGGACCACTACCAACGGGTTTCTTCTGATAACCTTCCCATCCAACTTCTTCAATATAATCCTTTGGAAGAACATGGTTCCTTAACCTTGCTGAGGTTAAGAAAGTAACATTCCTGTTAGAAAGGTGAACTTCTATGGTGTAATCATCAACAAGAACTACTTCTTCGATATCAGCGTAATACTGGTGATGAGGAGAACCTAATGTAGGATCCATAAACGCCTCGTAGGTAAATTTGACATCTTCAGCTGTTAACGCTTCTCCATTATGGAATGTTATACCTTTTCTAATATTGAAGGTGTAAACCTTTCCATCTTCAGAAACGGAATAGCTTTCAATTACTGCTCCTTCTGCAGTGTAATTTCCATCTTCCGTTAGCTCTATCAAAGGATCACAAATAGCAGAAAGAACAAAATCAGTTTCCGTATCCTGGTAAGTGATTGGATTCAGCTTAGATGGTTCAGTCTGCATCGCTATAATAACTTTATCTTCTGCTTTGCCAGCAAAAGAAAAACTTACTAAAAGAACCATCGCCAGCACTAATAATGCACATACTCTCTTCATAATACCCCTCCTTTAGAAATAATGTTTAATATAAATGGCACGCTACCAAACGACCATCTTCTCGTGGTTCTAATTCAGGTTCTATTTTACGACATTTATCAAAGGCATGAGGACACCTTGGATGAAATCTACAACCTTTGGGTGGATTAATAGGACTTGGAACTTCGCCTACTAGAGGAATTTCAGTGATCTTTTTATCAGGATCGGGTTCTGGAACTGACTTAAAAAGTCCTACAGTATAAGGATGAAGTGGTTTGTTGTAAACCTTTAACACATCTCCTATCTCTACAATTTTACCAAGATACATAACGCCTATTCTATCTGAAACAACCCTTATGAGATTAATGTCGTGAGAAATATAGAAATAGGTTAAATTTCTTTCTTTTTTAGCTTTATCGAGCAGTTTAAGGATTTTTGTTTGTACGGAAACATCCAGTGCAGACGTCGGTTCATCAAGAAAAACTATTTCGGGTTCTACTGCTAAAGCCCGGGCAATAGCTATTCTTTGCTTTTGTCCCCCGCTTAACTCATGGGGAAATCTGATCATATGTTCTGCCTGCAGTCCCATGGTCTTCAATATTTTGACAATTTCAACCGTTGTTTCTTCACGGTTTGTTGTTATTTTATGTATTA
>JBNGCV010000013.1:4312-39385 GCA_049975465.1 Kosmotogaceae bacterium
TCACATCTTGGATGAAACCTGCATCCCTTTGGAGGATTTATTAATCTTGGAACTGACCCTGGAATCTCCTCAAGATCGTCAAGACTATTTTCCACTCCAAGGACTGAATGGATTAGTTTGTAAGTGTATGGATGCTGCGCGTTCTTGAATAATGCTCTAACTGGAGCGGTTTCAACAATTCTTCCAGCGTACATAACAGAGACTCGGTCACAAATCTCACTTATGACTGCGAGATTATGTGTAATGTATAACATTGTCATATGCATTTCCTGTCTTAAATCGTTTAATATCTTCAAGAATTGTGCCTGGATTGAAACATCAAGAGCAGTTGTTGGTTCATCAGCTATGAGTAATGAAGGATTACATGAAAGCATCATTGCTATCATTACCCTTTGTTTCATTCCACCAGATAGTTGATGAGGATATTTATATATCAGTGAATCAACATCAGGTAGATTTACCTTGGAAAGCTCTTCCATGACTCTTTTTACAATTTCTCTTTTTCCAGCCTTTTGATAAATTCTTATAACTTCTTCCATCTGATTTTTAATGGTGAAAACAGGGTTTAGCGATGAAGCAGGGTCCTGAAATATCATTGCGATTTCATTTCCGCGTATCTCTCTTTGAAGTCGCTTTTCGCTGTATTTAAGGATGTCCTTTCCTTTGAAAAGTATTTCGCCGTTTTCAATGAGTGCGTTGTTATCAAGCAATCCCATTATCGACATTCCTGTAATACTTTTTCCGCAACCAGTTTCCCCAATTAATCCATGAATTGTTCCTTCTTCAATCTGGAATTCCACTCCGTCCAATGCTTCAACCTTTCCTTCTTCAGTCTCGAAGGACACTATCAAATCTTTGATTTCAATTAGATTGTTCATAGTATTGTCACCTTTAATTTCGTTTTGTTGTTGGATCGAGGGCATCTCTTAAACCATCTCCTATGAAGTTAAATCCTAATACTGTAATCATTATAAATATCCCGGCTGAAGTGGAGATCCAGGGAGCCATTATTAGATAATCTCTCCCTGCTGAAATCATGGAACCCCAGGAAGGTGTAGGAGGTTGAACGCCCACCCCTAAAAAACTGAGAGTGGCACTTGCTATAAGCGCTGTGGGCATCATTATACAGATCATTATGATTGCTGTTGGTAGTGCATTTGGCATTATGTATCTCAGTACTACGGAGAATCTCGATTCTCCAATAGAATAGGCAGCTTCAACATAGTCAGAGTTCTTTATGGTTAAGATTTTACTGCGAACCATTCTTGCATATGTTGTCCACCCAACCAATCCCAGTGCAATAACCACATTATAAATACCCTGACCCATAATACCGGCAATGGCCATTGCAAGTATAATAACCGGGAAAGACCTGAGTACATCTACAACCCTCATTATTATTACATCTACAATTCCTCCAAAGAATCCAGATACAATTCCGAGGATTATACCAATTGCACCTTCAAATAGGATGATGAGTACCCCGATCATAAGGGCAATACGAGCACCATAAAAAAGCCTTGTAAGAACATCTCTACCCATGGCGTCTGTACCAACCCAGTGTTCCCATGAAGGAGGTTTCAACCTGTTAAATGGGTCTGTAACAAAGGGATCGTATGGTGTCAAAACAGGAGCAAAGATAGCTATGAATATAACTATACTCACAATAACAAAACCAACTAATGCCAATTTGTTCTTCTTAAACCTGGACCAAACAAGAGAAAGCTGGCTGCTTTTACTCCTCTTTAGTTTAGTTATCTCATTTTTTATGCTTTCGTAGGAGAGTTCTTTATCTTCCATATTACTAACCCTCTGTCCTTATTCTAGGATCGATAACTGCATATAAAAGATCCGCAGCGAGATTTGCTAATACCACAAGTATTGCTATAAGTAAAAGAATCGATTGAACAACAGGGTAATCTCTGGCAAGAACACTATTTACAAGCAAACTTCCAAGCCCGCCCCATGAAAAAACTACTTCTACCACAACTGAACCTCCGATTATCCAGGGCAATCTTAAAGCAAGCATTGTAATAATGGGGATCAGAGCATTTCTCAATGCATGTTTCCATATCACATACCCATATTTTAATCCTTTTGCTTTTGCTGTTTTTATGTAGTCCTGGTTTAGTACTTCAAGCATTTCTGCTCTCATGGGTCTTGCAAACCAGGCTTCTTGTCTTAATCCTAAAGTTAATGCAGGTAATATCAATGAAGTAATGCCAACCATTCCACCAATGGGCACCAATCTCAGTCTTAAACCAAATATATACAGCAACAATATTCCCAGCCAGAAGGCTGGTATTGATATCCAGAACATTGCCTGGAATGTTGAGAAATAATCGAGAATAGAATTACGTTTTAGCGCTGCCATCACACCTAAAAGAACTCCAAAAACTACAGCTATTAGTAATCCTGTGCCTGTAAGAACTAATGTAGGTCCTGCCCGGGAAGTAATTAATTCACTTACAGGTTGACCATATCTTATTGAGGTTCCAAAATCACCCTTTATAACATTTCCTATCCAGCTAATATATTGAATATGAAGTGGCTGGTCGAGTTTATATTTTGCCCTTAATGCTGCAACGTTTTCCTCTGTGGCATAGGGACCAAGCATTATTTTTATAGGATCACCAGGTGTTAAGTGAAGTATTAGAAATGCTATTAATGTTACTCCGAAAGCAGTTATTACAGTCCTTAGGATTCTGTAGATGAAGTAACGCTTTTTCTTTGCCATTGATGCCCCCACTTCTGTTTATTGTCGGTCATTACAAGATATAGAAACAAAACCAAAATCAACTTCTGAAGTAATGAAGTTTTCAATAACTAATTATAACATTTGAATACTATATCTAATAAATGGGTGTGTAAGGCAATAATAAACAGTTCTGTTAACAAATTCGAGGAGTCAATTCTTCAATCAACATAGGTAAGACCCTCTCCGCTCCGGAATTTGATCTAAGGCTTACCAGGGGTCTTTCTGTATCTTTGTCTACATTGCCTGCTTTAAAGGGGGAAAATCCTCTGTTTTTTAAGAAAGACATCAATTCATATTCAACGCTGCTGTTGCAAAATATTGCAGCTGTCCCTTCACATGCCAGGTATAAAGGATTTATTCCCAGTATTTCAGATACTGATTCGACACCAGCTGGTATTTGTAATAGACTTTCATCGATAGTAATTTCTTTACCAGAAGAAATAGCCAGTTCATTTAGTATTTGTACAAAACCTCCTCTGGTAAGATCTCTCATAACATGAATATCGAATTCATTCACAACATCCAGTAGCTGTATAATTGATCTACAGTCACTCTCGAAATCAATTTCAAACCCGTTCCTGTATGCCATAACAGCAGCGCCATGTAACCCTAGTGGTCCTGTAACAATGATCGAATCTTTGCTTTTTATTCTATCAACTGTTAGAGCGGTCTTTAATGTTTTCCCAAGAGACGTGGTATTAATTATCAGTCCGTCAACTTCTCCTTTTTCAACAACCTTTGTGTCTCCACAAAGAACATAGGTGCTGGTTACTTCAAGTTCTTTTCTGATAGAATTAAGGATCTTCTTTAAGGTGGTAATTTTCATTCCTTCCTCGATGATCAAAGATAAAGACAGGTAAAGAGGTTTAGCACCAAGCATTACTGTGTCATTTACACTTCCGCTTACAGAAAGGCTACCAATGTCTCCGCCCGGGAAAAATAGCGGTCTTATAGTAAATGAATCGGTAGTAATTGTATCGACAGCAGCAGTAAGAAGGCCACCATCGTTTTCAGTAGATACCAGTCTATCACCTAACACATCACTAATAAATTCTATGAGTTCATACTGCTTTCTTCCACTATTGTGATGTACAGTTATAATTTCATTCAATTTTTCTACCTCCTCTGCTGATACAGATAAAAGGCATGACATGCTCCTTCTGAAGAGACCATACAGGGTCCCACGGGAGAAACCGGGGTACATTTCCTACCGAAGTAAGAGCACTCGTAAGGCTGGATTCTTCCAGTTATAACGCTTCCGCATGGGCAGTTGTCATACGACTTTATGTTTTCAAGGGAAAAGTGAGATTTTATATCATAGGACGAATATTCTTCTTTTAATGAAAGACCGGAGTTCGTTATGTATCCAAGTCCTCTCCACTCAACATTACTTTGTTTGAAATAATGCTTAATAATTTCCTGTGCTTTAAGATTTCCTTCGCGTTTAACCACGGAAGAATAAGCATTGAGAACACCATTTTCTTTTTTTTCTAGCATTTTCAGTATTTTATCAAGAGCAAGCCTTAAATGTATTTCATCAAATCCGCCTATAACAAAAGGATTGTCGTGTTTTTTGGAAAGCTCAATGTATGGTAATTCGCCAATAACAACGCTCACATGTCCGGGGCATAAAAAGCCATCGATTCGACTTTCACTATCCTGAAGAAGAATATCCATTGCAGGTGGGATCAATTTCAGCAGAGAATAGATATATATGTTGTTCATTTGATTGCTGACAAGTTCTTCAACAAGGGCAGCTACTAAAGGAGCAGTTGTTTCAAATCCTATTGCTGCAAAAACTGCATATTCAGCTGGATCTTTCTTCATATCATCAATTATTTGAAGTGGATTGTAGATTTCTCTGACATCTCCACCGCCTGCACGAATGTCGCGTAAGGTTCCTTTTTCCCCTGGTACTTTTAAAAGATCGCTGAAGCTGTAGATTCTAAACCCTTGCTGACAAAGATACAGCAATCTATCTATATCTGACTGTGAAGTCACACACACAGGACAACCGGGACCACTTATAAGATCCAACTTTTCTTTGTAAACGTGCTTGAGACCATAACGCATAATTGCATGAGTATGTGTGCCACATACCTCCATAACTCTATAAGACATCACTTATCAACCATTTGATCATAAATTTCCAGGGTTTTTTGTGCCTCTTCCCTATTCACTTTTTGTATAGCAAAGCCTGCATGGACAAGAACAAAATCACCCACTTTTACATTGTTTATAAGTCTAATGTCTGCTTCAAGCCTAACGCCCGACCGTACTACGATAGCTTTATTACCCTTTATTTCAACTATCTCAAGAGGAACTGCCAGACACATATAAACACCTCATTACATAGTAATATTGTCTTCATTCATTGATGCCCAAAAAGCCTGTCCCAATGCTATTCCTTCATCATTAGGCGAAACTCTGTGATTATAATATACATCTAACCCTGCTTTTCCCAAAAGCTCAGAGCAGTTTTCAAGAAGAAGACTGTTTTGAAATACACCCCCGGATAAACATACTTTGTTTATTCTGGTTACTTCACTAATCTTCATACAAACCCTTGCTACAATATCTGCCATCGTTCTATGAAACATTGAGGCCAGCGTTTTTACACTTTCTGATTCTTTATTTTCATACAAGTAACGCATAATTTTTATCCAGTTAACTACCCAGGGCAAAGAACCATCATGGAGATCCCATGAAAAGGTTTCGGGAACTTTTTCTGATATCGACTCGAGTTTCATAGGTGCTTCTCCTTCAAAGGTGTTTTGATTGCATATTCCCAGTATCGACGCAACAGCGTCAAATAGACGCCCTGCGGATGATGTATACAAAGATGTATTGTTAATCATAAGATTATACTTTTTGTTTTTTACAGTGTAGCCTGCTGTATTTAAGTAAGAAGAAGCCATTAAATCTGGATTTGCTGCAGCTTTATCTCCTCCAGGTAGAGGGACATAGCCTAAATGAGCAATTCTTTTTGAATCCTTTCCATTGACCAGAAAAAACTCTCCACCCCATATATTTCCGTCATCACCATAACCTGTGCCATCAAAGGAAACACCAATACATTCATCAAGTTTGTTTTCTGCCATTACACTGTAAACGTGAGCTCTGTGATGCTGACAATGGAGTATTTCTAGTTTTTTACTGCCGGCGTATTCATGTCCAAAGTTTCCAGAAAAATAATTGGGATGTGCATCCACCACAACAATTTCCGGAGAAAAATCGAAAAGCTCTTCAAAACGCATTATCATTTGTAGAAAGGTTTCCTGATTTGACTTATAAGAAAGATCTCCCAAATACTGGCTTCCTAAGAAATCTCCTTCTCTCAGGAAACCAAATACTGCCTTCATATCAGCACCAAATGCCAGGATTTCTTTACTGGTACTGTTTCCGATTTCTATTTTTTCTGGAATAAAACCTCTTGATTTTCTTATAAAAATGAAGTCGTTTGCTACAGGTTTGAGCACTGAATCATCGCATCTATTCAAGATATTCCTGTCATGAATCAAAAAACCATCACAAATATTACTTAGTTTATTAAGCGTTTCATGATTATCTGCGCAGATAATCTCTCCTGATACATTGCCACTTGTTGCAATAAGAACGGCAAACTCTTCCAACAAAAGATGATGTATCCCAGCATAGGGTAACATAACTCCAATACGATCAATGTCCGGCGCAACATTATGAAAAGCAGATGACTTTTTCCTGAGCAAAACAATTGGTCTTGCTGGAGAAAGAAGTATTTCTTTTTCTGAATCGCTTATGTAAGCAAAGGATTCAACAGTCTGGATGTTTCTTGCAAGTAAAGCGAAGGGTTTTACGGGGCGCTGTTTTTTTCCTCTCAATCGTTTTACCGCAATTTCATTGGGCTGGCATACAAGATGAAATCCACCAATTCCTTTTACAGCGACAATCCCATTTTTTTTTATTATATCAAAAATAATATCAATGGCCTTTTTTCCAAACAATTTTTCATCATCTTTCGTTTTCTGAAAAAAATAATGAGGGCCGCATTTATCACAACAATTGGTTTGAGAGTGATATCTTCTGTCTTCAATATCATTGTATTCGTTACTGCATTTGTCACACATGGGGAATTCCTTCATTGTTGTAAAGGGTCTGTCGTAGGGTAATCCACTGACTATTGAAAATCGAGGTCCGCACTGTGCACAACTGGTGAAAGGATATCCGTAACGCTCATTTTCTTCCGAGAACATCTCATTGACACAGTCATCGCACATGGCAATATCGGGAGGGAAAAGGGTAGTATTTATACCCTTTTTTTCACTTTTTTTAATGGTGAATTCTCTAAATCCGTTCTGGCCTTTTTTGTAACGAAAAGTGATTTTGCTTAACTTAGCGGGAGCAGGTTTTTCTTTTTCAATGCGTTCAATAAAGCTACGTAAATTTTTTTCATCGCATTCAAGAATTATAACGACCCCGGTCTCTCTGTTTTCAACAGTTCCTTTAAGATCCATTGATTTTGCCAGTTTTGCAATAAAGGGTCTGAATCCTACACCCTGTACAATACCATCCAATTTTACTTCAAACATTGACATTTTTCTTAATCTCTCCGACAATCGATTCAATTGTAGTCTCTACTTTTTCACTTATTCCCTTTCCCAATGAAAGATTATAAACCTTCATTATTACAAGGAAAATATTTGAATTACACTGGTTATTCAGAAAAGTGATTATCGTGCTCAACCCAAAGGTATGTGTGGAAAAGGAAAAATCATCAATTTCCTCTGCTTTCATCAACTTCCAATCAGTTTCCAGGCTTTTTGAATTGTCCAGGAAAACAATATTCTCATATCCTCTGGTCAATTGATCAAAGTAATTTTCAGGGTTCTGATAACATTTAATAAAAGAAAAGCGTTTACTGTTAAGTTCAGAAGATAGTCTATCAAGAAGTATCAATCCGGCGGCATCATCTTTTCTCAAAGAATTTCCCAATCCGGCAAATAGCGTTTCATGATTCAAAAAAGATAGATCATTCAAAAGCATCTTTTACTACTACCGTATGTCTGCATTTGGGACAAAGTATTTCAAAAAACTCTTCTCTTCTCGTAATTTCTTTTGGCTTTAACGAAGCAAGAGGATAACCTGTATCAAGTTGTCTCATCATAATCAGAGTGGGATGACCATATGAATAGGCTCCCAGTCTTCTGATTAACCACCGTATTTGATCGATTGGAGCTATTAGTTCTCCACAATGCTCACAAACGAGCATCTCTTTTTCTACACTGTTGAAGTTTTCAACAGAAGTCTTAGAGAACGTAGCTGTTAAATAGTCTGTTGTAAGCTTAATTCCTCCGTCTACTATACATTTCTCTTCACATTGTCCACAGGTAATGCAATCAGTATATTTAACGGTGAGAGTACGTTTCTTCGTTTTCTTGTCATCAACAATCTCAATGGCTTTTGCGGGACATACTTGTGCACATGCTCCACAACCCACACATATATCCGGATCATATTTTGGCTTTCCCCTGTAGGTTTTAACCGGTTCATAGGTTCCTGCAGGAAACGTTGAAGTAAACCGCCTGGAGAAGATATTGTTTACTGCTTCTAGCACTTCACGAATCTTTGGCGTCTTCAATGTTTTCTCCTCCCTTCAGGTGCTTTCCATAGGTGTCAATTACTGTACTATCAGCTGTTTTAACACCACTTCTGTATGCTGCGCGAGATATTGCGTGGGCTGCAACAGGCGATGTAAGCAATATGAATATCATACAAATAAGAGCCTTGAATCCACCTGCTGTAAATCCTTTCATTACAAACACACCAAGCAAAATACCTGCAGAACCAAAGGTAACGCACTTGGTTGCTGCCTGGAGTCTGTTGTAAACATCGGGCAGTCTAACCAGTCCCAAAGCGCCAAAGAAATCAAAAGCCAAACCAAATCCTATTAAAATGTAACCAATTACTTCCCTAATCATCCAATCGCCTCCCTTCCAGAAATTTTGCAAGACCCAGGGAGACAATGAAACTCTGCAAAGCCCAGGCCATGGCTATATCAAGGAAGAAAGAAGCATCAGTATGTATGTACAGTATTGCCAGTAAACCTACGATAAGAATTCCAAAGATATCAACAGCTACAATTCTGTCTGCAGCTGAAGGGCCAAACATGACTCTAAATATTACCATTAGAGCGCTTGCAAGAAAAATATTAATCAACCTTGCGGCAAATGCCAGTTCTAAAACAAAGAAATTAATTACAAAAAATGCAATAACCACGACCAAACCGATAACCCATCTCAGCGTTTTATTCATCTCATGAACCTCCTGATGACAGGTTCGAAACGTCCTCCGATTTCTTTTGTACATCCTTCAACATCGTAGGACTCAACAGTTATCCAGTGTATGTAAAGGGAACTCTCATCCTTGTCAACATCAACTGTTAATGTACCAGGTGTAAGCGTTATGGAGTTTGCAAGAACTGTTATGGATGAATCTTCCTTCAGATCTGTATGTATCTTTACAATACCGGGTTTAATTGGTAAATTCGGATTTATTACAATCATTGCAACATGCAGATTTGCCTTCAGCATTTCCCAGAACAACAACAGTATGTAAAGTAAGAAAAAGAATGCTTTCTCAACGATAACACTCTTTCCAGTTTTAAGTAAAATTCCACCTGAAATGTACGATACAAATAAAGCTATCACAAGACCGGCAACGATTTCCTGAACGTCCGTAAAGGATGTTATAAAAATCCATACGAGAAATGTAAGAATAAATACATATATTCTGCTTAAAGATGTAAGCTTCATAAGCCCGCACCTACCTTGAATAAAGCTGCATAGGCTTCTCTGTCGGTTATACAATCAACCACTTTATTGAGAAATCCTTCTCGAAGTCCCGGCACAAATAACAATGCTGTAACCAGAGTGAGACAGGCCAAAATGACCAGCGAAATTTTCAGTGATATGCCAATCTTTTTGGTTTCTTTCTTTTCTTTGAATGCTTTTTTGAGCATTCCCAGATAATATCCAAGGGTCATTACTCCAACAATAAGTCCGATTATTGCATAAATATATCTTCCAGAGGATATTGCAGCTACTATTATAATTAACTTGCTGAAGAAACCTCCAAAGGGTGGCACACCGGAAATTCCGAAAGCTCCCATGTATGTTGTTGATTTAGTGATAGGTTCGGTATTACCCTGCATCTTTTCAAGATTTCTTGTACCTTCCATTTCCTCTATTGCCCCAGCATCAAGGAAAAGCAGACTTTTCAAAACTGCGTGGTTCAAAATATGATAAATGGCACCAAAGAAACCAAGAGGAGTGGCAAGACCGATACCCAGCAATATATACCCCATTTGACTTACACTACTAAAGCCGAGCATTCTCTTGATATCTTTCTGGGCAATTGCCATGATTGCACCTACAAACATGGAAAGCGTTCCAAAGAGTAATAGTACTTCATTGACCATTTTTGATGGTTCAAGCACCATATAAAAAACTCTAATTATGGCGTAGGCTCCTAGTACCTTTATCAAGACTCCCGAAAGCATTGCAGATACAGGTGATGGAGCTGAAGGATGTGCATCAGGTAACCATGAATGTAAAGGGAACATGGCTGATTTGAGACCAAACCCTGTTAAAAACAGAGCAGATACCAGGTAAAGGCCAGCAGTTGATCCTGATTTTGCAGAAATTTGCATCATCGTTAGAGAAGATGTCATGCTGTAAACACATCCAATGCCAAAGAGTATTAAAGTAGTAGAGATCGATCCCATAATGGCATATTTAAAGGACGCCTCATAATGTTCGGCTTTGCCTTGAAATGCAACCAGAGCATAAGTAGCAATCAATGCAATTTCCATGAATACAAACAAATTGAAAAGATCTCCTGTAATTGCTACTCCATTCAATCCTGCCAACAAGAGCATGAAAAGCGAATAATATCCCCAGTTTGAAGTGAATTTCTTAACGTAGTTAATGGAATATATTATGCTCAACAAGGCAATAAGTGAAATTATTATCATCATAAAGGCAGAAAGATGATCAATTACAAGGGAAATTGTATAGGGAATTTTCCAGTCAGAAAGCTGGTATACAATGGCTCCCTGAATATTTATTATAGGGAAAAGAAGTGCAGAAAGCCACATTAAGATTATAGTTGCAAACAGTGAAAGATAACCAGCAATTTTCTCAGCTTTTCTTCCAAATAGTACGATTAAAAACGCTGTTACTAAAGGTATGATGACAAAATAAGATGCAATCACTCCTTTAGCCTCCTTATGCTTTTCAGATCAAAGGTTCCATATTTTCTATGGATATTTATAGCAAGGGCTACAAGCATTGCTGTAACCCCAAGTTCAATAACAATTGATGTCAAAACCAGTGCTTGAGGCAACGGATCAACCATTATTGTTTGTTCTTTACCTGGAAGTAGTATGGGGAAAGTTGCACCTTCTTTATAGGCAATTAATATAAGGAAAAGGTTTACGGCATAACCCATTATCCCCGTTCCGATTATCACCTTAACAATATTTCTTTTTACGAGTACCCCATACAAACCAACCAGAAAAAGTGCAAAACTCATCATGTACAAATTCATGGTGTCATTCCTCCTCTTCGTCTTCGTGCTCAATCATTACTAGAAGAAGATAAGCAAGAAATACGCCTGTGCTGACTTTTAGAGCAATTGCAAAATTTAAAATGGGAATTGTACCCGAACTGAACAAATCAAAAAGGCTTCCTTTACCAATAAAGTTAGCAAGAAAGGGCAATCCTGCTACCATAGCAACTATTCCAAGACCAATATAGATAAGTACTCCGACAGCTTCTAAAGAATGTGAAAGATGAATGCCAGGCACCTTAACTTCTTTATCTTTGCCAAATGCAAGTGTCAAGTGTATAAAAGAAAGGGCAATTACAAGACCTCCTACAAAACCGCCTCCGGGAGTAAGGTGGCCATGCGCAATTAGATATATGCCATAAAGCATGATTAGCCAAACTGTAAAACGGGTAATTGTTTTAACTATAAGGGTCATTCCCTTTTTATCATTCATCAAGCTTCACCTTCTTTTTGTGTCTGAGCAGGGTGACTATCCCCAGAATTGATACAAAAAGCACAGTTGCTTCTCCCAGAGTGTCGTAAACTCTGTAATCAAGAATAACTGAGGCTACTAGATTGGCAGCTCCTGTTTCTTTTGCACCTTCTTGAAGGTATCTTTCTGAAACATTCATCAAAGGTTCTCCAAAGTCAGGAAGGGCTGAGAAAATCGGTGCCACAAGAATCAAAACGGCAAGTATGGCAATCAACTTTGTATAATACGAAAATTTTCCTTCTTTTACTTTTTCATAACGCTCTTCAGATGCTTTCAACAGTAATATCAAAATAATTACTGCGATTATTTCATAAACAAACTGGACCAGAGCAAGATCAGGGGCTTGCAAAAACAAGAAAGCAAGTGCTACCGATAGCCCAACCATTCCAACGGAAATAACCGAAGAAAGCAGGTCAGTAAGTTCAAGAGCAACTATTGAAGCGAATATCATGAAAGCTGTTAGAAAATAGAGCCAGCCTTCGAAAGGCACAATAGATCACCTCACATCAGTACGATTAATAGGATGACGAAACCGATCGTGATCCACAATGAGTAAAACGATAGTTCACCGGTATGAAGCCTCTTTAAAGGAAAAGTAAGCTTCATTACCACTGTTCTGGATAATTCGTATATATCGAGCCATTTATTCTCTGCAGCTCTGTATATACTCTTTAAGGGAACCATTTCCCTTATTTCGTTAAAGAAACTTACCCCGCTAACCCTGAAAGATGGAGAATCAGGTTGACCTCCCACATATGCCGAATCAAATCTTATACGTTTGAACAGCAGATACAGTAAGGTTCCTGAAACTGCTACTATCGCAAAAACACCCAGATACTGTGTTATTGAAAAATAACCACTATAAGATAGTGTGGTTTGACCAAATATATTGCTCAGCATTTCGACAGGGAAAATCCTCCAGGCGACACCTATGAAAACGCATAGGGAAGCATTTACCAAAAGAGCAATAACTGGTGCCTTTTTTACTTTTTTAATCTCTTCAGTTTTTCTGAAAGATTTTCCAAGGAAAACTGAGTAAATTAACTTCATGAAACTGGCAAAGGTAAGGGCACTACCAAATAGTGCCATGATAAGACAGATGGTTAGAATCAGTTGAGTGGGAAACGTTCCTTGAGCTATTGCCAACAGTAAACCGTTGTATATAAGCCATTTTGATATAAATCCATTTGTAGGAGGCAACCCGGAGATAGATACAGCGTTTATCAACGTGCCCAAGAACGTTCCGGGCATCTTTTTAGACAATCCCCCGAGTTTATCAAGATCTGTAGTTTCAACTGATCGTTCAACGTTTCCAAGGCCCATAAACAAACCGGATTTGTAAATGGCATTGTTTACCGTATGCAGTAGCCCACCGATAATTCCAACAGGATTGCCCGTTGCAATCCCCAATATCATGTAACCTACTTGGCTTACTGCATGGTAACCTAGTAGTTTTCTGCCGTTATGTTGTATTAAAGCCATCATGACACCGGCGATAATAGTAAAGGCACCCAGCAATGCAAAGGTGATTTGCAAAGATCCGGGATAAAGTTTTGTATTCCACATTAAACGGGCAAACAGGTATATTCCAATAATCTTATCGAAAGACGCTGGTAAAATAAATGTACCTTCAATTGATGTTTTTTCACAATAAGATGGGACCCAGATATGCATTGGAAAAGCTCCTGCTTTTGTAAATGCAGCAAAAGCAACAAAAATAAAGGCAGTTATTGTCCAACCATTATTTAATTCTGGCTGAAGATTAAATATTGAAAAGGAACGACCCATTACTCCAACAATCATGAAAAAGCCAAAAACCAACAATGAATCAGAAATTCCAGAAAGCATGAGTGCTTTCTTTGATGAGGAGGCTCCTTCTTTCTTTGTTATACCAAAAAGGTAAAGCATAAGTCCTGACAGGCCCCAGAACACAATAAATGGTATAGGTTCGCTTGCAACAAGTGCACCATTAATAACAGTCAGGGAAATCATGAAATAGATAGCAAGATTCTTTTTTTCATTTCCAATTAGATATATGGAGAATATTACACCAAGAATCTGAACAAATAACAAACTAAAGTATGCGAAATCATCCATAGAAAGTGATAAGATTTCACCAAAACTTACACTTTCAGGTACTATTCCGTAGAAAGCGATTAAAGAACCGAGTAATACAAGACATGCCAGAAGATTCAGATACCTACTGGTTCTGGCTGGTATTAGAAGGTCAATCAGCGCTATTAACAATGGTAGAAAGATTAGGAATGAAACTGGATTTACAATTGCTTCCATATTTCATTTTCCCCCAGTTCTTCAATTAATTTTTCTGTCTTCTTATGTGAACGCGACAAGAGATCATTTGTGATTTCCTTATTATTATCATCCAGCATTCTAACGGATCTTTCTGTACAGCAATAGCAGGGATCAACTGCTGCAAGTGTTATCAATACATCAGAAAGATCTTCTCCCACACAGGTTGCCATGTATGTAGGTATGTTCACATAGCTGGGAGCTCTTATTTTATGTCTTACAGGCCTATTTGAGCCATCTGTTCTTATATAGTGAAATACCTCTCCTCTTGGTGCTTCATGTCGGCCTATACCTTCCCCTGCTGGTATTTCTTTTACATCATTGTATATTGGTCCTTTAACTGTATTCAGTTTTTCTATGCAAGCGCGTATTATTTTTACACTTTCAAGCATCTCAAGAATTCTTACAACTGTCTTTCCAAAAACGTCTCCATCGTTTACTGTAATCACGTCAAAATCTATAAGATCATATGCTGCGTATGGCTCGTCTTTTCTTACATCTATATTTACTCCTGACGCTCTGGCTGTAGGTCCTGTCGCACAGAAATTTATTGCTTCTTCCTTTGTGAGAACGCCAACACCTACCAGTCTGCTCTTAAGTACAGGATCGTCCATGGCTGCTTTGGCAACCATGTTCAATTTTTTTTCAACCATGTCGAGTTTTTCGTTCAATTCATCTGAAAGTGATGGATCGTAGTCTCTACGAACTCCGCCAATCCGGAACATTCCATAATGATTCCTGTTTCCTGTAATTTTTTCGATTATTTCAAGCAGCGGTTCCCTGTATTTCCAGGACCACATCCAGAGCGTGTCATAACCAATGAAATGTCCTGCCAGGCCCAGCCATAATAGATGACTGTGTATTCTCTCAAGTTCACCAATAAGGGTTCTTATGTATCGAGCCCTTAACGGAATGTCTATTTCGGTAATATCTTCAAAGGCGTTAATACATGCAAAAGGATGTGATGCTGAGCAAATACCACAGATTCTTTCAACGGTGAATATGGTTTGATCAAAGGTTCCCTGTTCAGATATTTTTTCAATGGATCTGTGCATCCATCCCGTTTCCATTTCAATATCTTTCACTTTTTCACCATCAAGATGTATCTTAAAAAACTCTGCCTCTTCTAACAAAGGATGAAATGGGCCTACAGGTAGATTGAAATCTTCACTCATCGTTAGATCGCCTCTTTGCTCTTAATGGGGTTTCCGGTAACGTATCTATATTTTCCTTTAGTAAAGGTTTTAGGTTTGGATGTCCTTTGAAATCAACTCCAAAAAGTTCGTGTATCTCCCTTTCAATCCAGATTGCTCCCTTTATTTCATTTGCAACTGAAGGGACTATTGGTTTTTTAAGTTCGACAAAAACCTTCGGACAAAAATAATAACCCGTAGAATCGTCCGAAAAATGATATATTACTTCAAAATTATCTTTGTTTTCTATTGCACTCATTGTAGAAAGCCTGAGTCCCATTTCAAATAATTTACTGGCGACTTTTTTTATGTTACTCGCTTTGACTTCAAAGTACACTCTTTTTTTCTTCTCGGAAATTATTTTTCCGTTTTCTTCAATTACTCTATAAAACTTGTCCAGTCGTTCGCTGTTCATCGCTTCAGCCTCCCAATGAGTTCAGCAATTCCGGCGATCATTGTTTCTGGTTTCGGTGGACACCCGGGTATATATAGATCAACAGGGATTATCTCTTCCATGGGGCCACAGTTGGTATAACCGTTTTTAAAGGTAGCACCAGCGGTAGGGCATGTTCCCACGGCTACAACAAAAAATGGTTTTGAAGCCTGTTCATAGATTCTCTTAACCCTTTCAGATATTTTGCAGCCACCTATCCCCGTAACGAGCAGTACATCTGCATGTCTTACTGAACCTACAAGCTTTATACCAAACCTTTCAAGATCATAACGAGGTGTCAACAGGTCTAGTATTTCAATATCACAATTGTTGCATGGAGAGGCACTGGCGTGAAATACCCATATTGATTTTGAAAGTACTCTGTTGAATAAACCCATCATCATACCCCCAGTAATGCAAGGACAACTGCTACTAATGCCAGTGGAGTCATTGTCTTCCAGAAAAAATTGAGCATGCTCTTTATCGTTACCCTTGGATTTACATTTTTTAGCACTATAAGTATTACCAGGGTAATCAAATAAAATATGGCAATCCAGACAAATCTCATTATATTTAAAGATGATGGAACACCAAAAAATAAAACACTTAAAAGCAATGGAAGCACAAAAAATTCAAAGCCCTTGGTGAGTTTCCATATCCCAAGAAGGACACCTGAATATTCTATTTCAACACCGCCTGCAAGTTCGGTTTCAGCCTCTGCTAAATCGAAAGGTTGTATAGCCAGTTTTGCCTGGATGGTTATTAAGCCCAGTAAATAAGCAATTATTCCTGATACTGAAAATATTGCAGGGGCTCCTTCAAAAATTGTACTCAAATTGAATGAAAAACCCGATTTAATGATTGGCACCAAAACAATCATTATGAATACCAGCTCGTCTGCGAGGAGCATTTTTAGTTCTCGGTTGGCACCAACACTGGCAAAAACGTTTGAAGATGCCGATGCTCCCAGGAAGATCGCCGCAGTTGTTATTGTCAGCAAGTAAATAACAAGAATGATATCTCCTGCAAATATTCTTCCCAAAAAAACGGGAACGCCAATCACTACAGAAAGGGTAAGACATGAACCAAATGCGATTATTGGCGAAGCAATGTACAAAAATGATGCCGATTCTTTGGGAACAATACTTTCTTTACCGAACAACTTGAAAACATCATAAAAATTCTGATTCCATGGGGGACCTACTCTATGCTGTACCATAGCAGTTACTTTACGTTCAATCCACCAACCCATCATTCCAGCAATCAGAGCAAATATTCCACCTGGAAAGATTAATGAATAAAAGACTATCAAAGTACTCTTCCCTCCTTGAAACGCCAGTTCATTGATTTCACCGCTAAATGTTTTCCTACAACAAATATTCCTTCCTCGGGATTTTCTTCCTCAATTTCAATAAACTTAATTGCATCGTTTGGGCAACTTTCAACGCAAAGTGGTTTATATTCTGGGTTCTTTTCCATCTGTTCCAGACAGTAATCACAATGTGTTGTCACATAATTGATGGTTTCAGGGAACAGCGTTCCAAAAGGACATGCATAAACACATGACTTACAACCTACACATCTAAGGTTGTAACGTTTTACTGTTCCATCCGGTTGACGCTCAAGAGCATCTTTTGGACAGGCTTTTACACAGTGAGCTTGCGGACACTGTCGGCAGTAGACAGCAAATTCAGCAATTTCTATAATCGATAGTAATCCATTGTTTTCTCCGTGATACAAATATTCACATTTAATATCACCTGGATTTAATTCCAGGAGTTTCTCTGTATCAATAAAAAGTCGCTTCATGTCCAGATACCCTCCGGATTCTCAAACTGATCATATGTAAAAACGGGTCCATCCTTGCAAACAAAATATTTTTCAATGGTGCAGTGTCTGCAAAGCCCAACGCCACAATACATTTTGCTTTCCATGGAAAGGTAAATATCTCTATCTTTAAAACCTATTTCTTTCAGCGTGTAAGTGGAAAATTTCATCATTATTGGTGGACCGCAAACAGCTGCAACAGTATTTTTTAGATTGAGAGATAACGGTTTAAGAAGTGTTGTAACAACTCCGGTTTTACCATCCCATTCCTGGCCATCAGGTACTTTGTCCACTGAGAGATGAAGATCCAACCCTTTGATTTTGTTCCATTTTTTAAGTTGGTCTTTGTAGATCAGATCCTTTGGTGTCCTTGCTCCGAAGCAAACTGTTATTCCATCGTATTCATCGATGTCATGAATCAAAGTCAGAAGTAATGATCTCAAGGGAGCAAGACCCACACCGCCACCAACTATGAGTACATGTTTGCCTTTGAACTCTTCAAGGGGATAGCCATTTCCGTAAGGTCCTCTAATGGTGACAGTAGCTCCTTTTTTGATGTTGTGGATTTTCTCTGTCATAAATCCAACCCTCATAATTGAAATCTCAATAGGATTTTTTTCGTATTGCGAAGAAGATGGGGTAAAAGGACCCTCTCCAACACCCGGTAAACCAACTTCAACGAACTGTCCGGTTTTGAAGTCAAAATCTCCACCGCAATCTAAAACAAAGGTCTTTATAGTCGGTGATTCTTCGATTATGTCAGTGCATTTGGTTTCTAAACGCTGAAAGACATTTGTTTTGTTCATTTCTCCACCGCCTGTTCTCGCATTGATCTCATAACATCCCTTATATCTATTTGCGCAGGACAAACGTCTATGCACCTGCCACAGCCAGTACATCCGCTGATATCAAACTGTTCGGGTATATATTTGAACTTGCATGCGTATCGATGATTAAATCTCTGATACAGGTTCTCTCTGGCGTTTGCTCCACCTGCTACACGGGCATAACCCTTTAGCTGGCAGCCATCCCATGTGCGAACCAAATAATGCTTTTTATCAGTAGATTCATCATTCATAAGAAAGCAATAACAGGTGGGACAGATAAAATTACACCCACCACATTCAATACACGAATCGACAAGATCTTTTTTATTCAAATTGAGTTTCTCTTTTGAAATGGATTGAGACCACTGATTGTTGAGTATTTCAAGCCTTCTGCGAAGATCGGCTCTTTTGTTGTTAAGGGTATTCAGTATTGACTCATTTTCTTTGGAAGTTTCAACATTTTTCTTAACAAGCTTCAGGAATTTTTCCCCTTTTTTGCTTCCGTGACTTAAAATCATCCTATCGCTAATCATTGAAAGTGAAATGTCATATGGTTTTTGAGGGTACGGTTCATTGCCTTGAAGAACACAATGACAGGCAGTAGCAAAATCGGTACAGTCAGCCCCGATAATTAGAGTGTTTTCCCTTGTTTCACGATAAACGGGATCTACGTAATCATTATTCAGCAAAGCTCTGTCAAGCAACTTAATTGCTTGAAGATCACAATTTTTAATTCCGAGAAGTATTTTTTTCGTTGTCGAGGGTTTAAGTACGTCATTTCTCGCAGGAAAAAGAACAGTTTTTGGAGGATCAACACATCTATAACTATCAAGAACAGGTAAACCGTCTTCTAACCCATTCCATCGTGTAAGCGTCGCTATATCAGAATCCTTTTCTTTTACGGGAGCATATACTTCATAATCTTCAGTTATATTTTCTATGAAATGTAGAAAGTCATCTCTAAACACTATCATATCCAATAAACCCCTCTCAGAATATTGTGCTTAATTTCACAATGAAAATAAAAACCCAACGGTAAAAAAACTCACTTAAATTATTCCCGGGGTTCCATATAGTGATAATGATCGAAGGCGTCTCTTAGAAACTCGTTGCTGTTATCGTATACAATATGGTGTCCTTTACAGTTCTTTTTGGGACAAAAGTGAATATGGCCACCACCTTTCAGCATTAGGTTAACCATCTGTGTTCCACATTCGGGACAGGGCAAATCGCCAGCCAGTTCTTCGTCACAATGCGGACAATAGAACTTAGCAATCTGGTCATCCTTCATGTCGAAGGTGATTTCATAATTGTAGCTTCCGTATACGGAGCTTAACCATATCATACCCTTGTGATTTTCATAAGCAAGTCTTAGTTGAATGCTGGAATGGCCGTCAATCAATTTTGATTCATTCATCAGAGAGCTTTCACAATGAGGACACTTTACTTCTACTGCAAACATATGTGCCCCTCCAAAATTCAAATTTGGATTCAAGACTCAAGACCTGACGAATTATTTTGTCTTTTGAAGACTCGAGAAGATCTCGTGTATTATACGAAAAGAAATGGCAAGGATGATGTTCGATGTATTCATGTTAGCAAATAAAGCCAAACAGAGTCAAGAAAAATTATACTTATTTGTAATAAATCAGTATTACAAACTGAAGTATAAGATGTTTTTTGTAACATAAGTGACATATAATTTGTTATAATCATTACATTATTATTTTCATTTAGTTAATAATAATTATTTTGTAATATATCAGAGTGTAAATTATGGTTGCATAGAGTTTTGGATAGGTTTTGTTGCTGATAAATAGCGTTTTAGAGTATCATTAAATATATATGTTTGATAATAGTTTTATTTAAATGCACTACAATGAATTAATTGATTGTGGAAACAAATAAAATAGAAGCCAATAATTCTTCATAACCACACATAAAGGAGATTCATTGTTTGTAATCAATCTTGATTAATATGTTAAGAAAAACTATCATTGGTATACAAATAAGCTGAGGTGAATGGACTCATGAATAAAGGAAAAAAACTGGGGGCTTCAGAAGTAAAAACGAGAAATAGGCTCTTGTTAATTGATTTGCTTAGACAAAATAATGGAATAACAAGAAGAGAGTTGTCAAAACTGTCCGGACTTGATCCCAGCACCGTAACCAAGATAACCAAATACTTTATTGCTAAAGGTCTTTGCAGAGAGACAAAAACAATAAAACGTCGCGTGGCAGGGCGCAGACCGATTGTTCTTGAGCTAAACAGAGAAGCTTTTAAATCTGTTGTGGTTAATATTGGTGTTAGTTTCACTGAAATCGGTGTTGGTTTTTTTGACGGCAAGGTTGAGTTAGTAGACAGAATAGATAGTGGTGAGAATTTCAAAAAACTGTTCAATAAAATATTTGAGAAGGCAATAAAAATTGTACGGGGAATTGAGGAAGATAGTTTCCTTGGATATTCTTTTTCAGTCCCCGGAATAGTTGATATAGACAATGCTTACATCATAGAACTTCCTCACATGAACGTCAGAGGGTTTGATCTGAAGACATTGATAAATTCAAAAGGTGAGAAAAATTCTATTCACATAGATAATGAAGCGAACCTTTCACTGATTGCTGAAAAGGCTTTCAATGAATTGCTGGAAGGAAAACACGACATTGTTTTTGTTAACCTTTCTGAAGGCATAGGTTGTGGCGTTATGCTGGAAGATGAAATATACAGAGGCGACCAGTACACAGCGGGAGAATTCGGCCATATGACAGTGAAACTGGATGGCGAAAAATGTTATTGCGGAAATATTGGTTGCTGGGAAACGGTTGCTTCTACTGAAGCAATTGTAAAAATAGCCAATTCAAAAGGAATTGATTTGAAGGGCAGGTATTATAGCAAACAATTTCAGGACCTGGTAACCACATTTAGCGATGATCCTGAAAAGAAAAAAATCCTGAAAGTAATAGAAGAAAACCTTGCAGCAGGAATACTGAATATTATCAACGGTTTTGATCCTGAAATAATTGTTCTTGGTGGTGCAGCAGCTGAATTACCTGAACGTTCGCTAAGGCGTATCCAAAAGATAGCCAGCCAAAAGGCACTTTATGCTACTCGTGGAAAAGTCAAAGTATTAAAAAGTGTTCTGGGCAGCTATGGTGAACGTAGTTCAAATATTATAGGAGCTTCGTTGTATGCAGTCCAGAGAAATTTGAGAAAAATTGTAATGTAAATCATATAAGAAAATAAAGGAGGTATTTAGATGTCAGAGATATTTGAAGAAATAGGGAAAATTGGGTTTGAAGGAAAAGATTCGAAGAATCCACTTGCCTACAAACACTTTGAACCGGAAAAGATCGTTCTTGGAAAACCAATGAAGGATCACCTTAAATTCGCGGTTGCCTTCTGGCATACATTCAATGGTAGAGGCGATGATATGTTTGGTGAAGGAAGTGTTTCAAGACCCTGGGATAAATACAAAGATCCTATGGATAAATCAAAGGCTAAAGTAGAGGCTCTTTTCGAATTTATGAAAAAAACGGGGATTGAATATTTCTGTTTTCACGATACAGACATAGCACCCATTGGTGACAGTCTTAGAGAAACTAACAGAAATATCGATATAATTGTTGATTACATCAAGAAGCACATGAAAGATACCGGTAAAAAGTTGTTATGGGGTACAGCAAATCTTTTTAACAATAAGAGATACATGCATGGCGCTGCCACATCATGCAATGCTGAGATCTTTGCGAGAGCAGCCGGGCAGGTAAAAAAGGCTCTGGAAATAACCAATGAATTGGGTGGCGAGAATTATGTTCTGTGGGGTGGAAGAGAAGGTTATGAATCGCTTCTCAATACAAATATGGAACTGGAGCTTGGAAACCTGGCAAGGTTTATGAGAATGGCTGTAAACTATGCAAGAAAAATTGGGTTTAAGGGCCAATTTCTAATAGAGCCCAAACCGAAAGAACCAACAAAGCATCAATACGATTTCGATTCAGCTCATGTTTTTGCCTTTCTCCAAAAATTTGGATTGGTTGATGACTTCAAATTGAATATAGAAGCAAATCATGCAACACTTGCAACACATACATTTAATTATGAATTGAGATACGCAAGAATAAACGATATACTGGGCAGTATTGATGCCAATCAGGGAGATCTTTTCCTTGGTTGGGATACTGACCATTTCCCTACAGATATATATGCGACAACTTTAGCTATGTATGAAATAGTAAAGAACAATGGATTGGGTACTGGTGGAATAAACTTTGATGCTAAATTGCGTAGATCATCCATTGATATTGAAGACATCTTTATTGGGCATATAGCTGGAATGGATGCTTTTGCTGCTGGATTGAAAGCGGCTGCCAATCTTATTGAAGAAGGAACTCTTGAAAGATTTATTGAGGACAGATACTCCAGTTACAGCGAGGGCATAGGCAAAAAGATCATAAACAATGAAACATCATTTGAAGAGCTGGAAGAATACATTATAGATAAGAAAAATATTAAAAATAGCTCAGGGAAGATTGAATATCTTGAAACCCTCATAACCAGAGCATTGTTGAAGATATAATTGGTTCACTCACAAAAATAGTGGGTAATTAAGCTGGAGTTAAATTAAGTTTGCTCACTGCAATAAAGAAAAACAGAAAATATTTAGATGCTTAAGAAGGTTCCTTGTAATCGAATATCTTTTTAAACTCAAGTACTAATGCATATGCTTGAAGTGTGTCAAGATGTTGATATTCCAGCAATTTATCGAGTCTGGCTTTATCTTTATTGGTAAGGTTGTTAGTGTTTTTTAATGGCAAGTATTTCGGCTTTTTTGTGTTCTTCCTCTGAATGATGCCAGATTATTTAATCATTTGTTCATATTTCATTTTTTCTACCCACACTTTTTGGAAAAGAACCATATAATTTTCTGAAGAGATCAAATTTGCACAAAGATAAATTTGAAACAATATTTCGAACATTTACGTCTTCATAAAGTGAGTAATTGAACTTGACAGAGGTACAGACCAGTGGTAGTATTAAAATGTTATAGGTTATAATGATTCTAAATAAAGTATTGAAAAGGAGGTCTTTTTATGGAAAAAACAATGCCATTAATTGGTGACAAATTTCCAGAAATGAAGGTAAACACAACACACGGTGAGATGAATTTACCAGAAGCGTTCAAGGGAAAATGGTTTATTTTATTCAGTCATCCTGGAGACTTTACTCCTGTTTGTACAACTGAATTTGTATCCTTCCAGAAACGATACAAAGAATTTAAAGAATTAAACACTGAACTAATAGGTCTAAGTGTTGATCAGGTTCACTCGCATATCAAATGGGTAGAGTGGATTAAGGATAACCTGGATACTGAAATCGAATTCCCAATAATTGCCGACACAGGAAAAGTTTCTGACATTATGGGATTAATCCATCCAGGAAAAGGAACAAATACGGTAAGAGCAGTATTTATTGTAGATCCGAAAGGTATTATCAGAGCAATTCTTTATTATCCACAGGAACTTGGTAGAAACCTTGATGAGATCGTTAGAATGGTCAAAGGTTTCATAACTGCTGATAAACATGGAGTAGCAATACCTGCAAACTGGCCCAATAATGAACTTGTCAACGATGAGGTAATAGTGCCTCCAGCGAGTACAGTTAAAGATGCAGAAGAAAGACCCAAAAAGTATGACTGTTATGACTGGTGGTTCTGCCACAAGAAAATATAAGAAATAATCAACACATAAGGGGCGAACAAGATCATTGTTCGCCTTTTTTTTTGTTTTCTAGGTATTTACAAAAATTAGAATAGTA
This sequence comes from Kosmotogaceae bacterium, assembly GCA_049975465.1. GTDB lineage: Bacteria > Thermotogota > Thermotogae > Petrotogales > Kosmotogaceae > JASMTM01. Next base: position 28,555 of record JBNGCV010000013.1, read on the forward strand.
AAGTGCTTCAAGCACAAATTTTCTTCAACTTATTGAGATAATCAAAAAAATCTAATCTATATTGTTGACAAAATATAGTTTTAGTGTTCTAGTTATATAGAACAATAAGATTATATGGAGGTGTAACAGATGAACGCAAAATATCCTTTAATTACAAAACTAATCATCGCAGCTATCCTGGGAATTCTGGCCATAGTAATTCCTTACGCAGTTCTGAAAGTACTTTTTGTACTGGCGGGGATCATAATTTTTGCCACCACCCTGAAAAAATTTGCGTGGCTTTTGATAACCCTGTCAGTTGTGTTTATTGTTTTACCAATCGTTGTTTTATCAGCTATAGGAATACTGCAGCCACCTTTCTGGAATATACCAAATTTTATTGGACCGGGACTGGAACAATTTTTTGATAATTCGTTCTCAACTGGAAGAGGTTCCTATAGCTCAAACACCGCAAAAACTCTACATCCTGATACATATGTTGATGCGGCAGATTATCTTTACTTTGATGGGTTAGCCTTTGAAGTTGAGTTTGATCCTGAAAATGAAAGAATACATATCCCTGACGAGCTCGAACTAAATGAAATCCACGGAATTTTACGTATTGAACTTCCTGATAGTTATATAAATACAAAAGCTATTGTTACCATCGGCACAAAAAAAACCTTTGAAGAAATAAAATTTGATTCAGTTTTTGTGGATATGGATGGATACGTACATACAAATAAATTCGTTGTTGATAGTACAAGCGTTAAGATCAGCGGAGATATTAATGCAGAAGAGCTTATCTCAATAAGAAGTACGTCTGTTAACGCTAAAAGCAATTTGAATTCGAGTAATGTTCAGATTGATGGAACCTCAGTCAATATCGAAGGTAGTATGTTTTCAGAAAATATTAGAATCAGTGGAACAAGTATAGATTTAGATGTTGAAACAGAACTTACAGAGCAGATTTCATTAAGGGGCACTTCGGTTACCGGGACAATAAAATATCTCGATGACTGGTCAGGAAGCAGAAATTTCTCGATTAATGCCTCTCGAGGTGATCTTGACATCTGGATTCCCGGGTCATCAGGTACATTGTCTATAAACAAAAGTGAAATAGTCTCGATTACAGAAAGACGTTATTAAAGAAGTGAATGGTATGTTGACAAAAGTAGATAAACATTCAGGAGTTCCGGCATATATACAGATTATGAATATCGTGAAAAAGGAAATTATGTTTGGAAGACTCAAAATTGGAGACCAGCTTCCTCCCGTAAGGGAATTAGCGTCAAGATTTGGAGTAAATACCAACACGGTATTGAAGGCCTTTGAAAAACTTCACTATGAAGGTTTGCTGGAGGCAGAACAGGGAGTAGGTTATTTCGTGAAAGAATCACATATAGTAAATAAAAAACTGGTTGAGCTAATAGAAGGCACTGCCAGTGAACTTAAGAAGAACAATGTAAATCTTCCCATGGCGAAGATTTTACTTGAGGAGGTGTGGAAAAATGCTTGAAAAGGTTGAAGCATATTTCATGAAAGAATTTAGTGAAAAGGCGGGGCGTCTTGCGATATTTTCATTGTTTTTATTGATTCCTGATTATAGAGTGCGATTGTTCTTTATTTTTCTGTTGATCACAAGTCTTTTACCTTCAGATATGCAGAATAAAAAAATGTCAAATTTATTGGTGCTCCCCTTTTCATATTCAAATTTGTTCTGGTATTCATATATTTTTCTTATTGCTGTCGTTTCAGTAACGGAGTTTATAGGCGCTGGACTCTTTGGGGTAAACATTGAATTGATGTCACTGTACTTGTTAGGATCGGTAATATTTGCCACCGCTTATTATGCAATCGCGGTATTGAGTGTTACAGCAGGACTGGATAATTTTGGTATACCGCTTCTGATTTTCATGGTGGATCTTATTGCAGGCGGTGTAGGAAATAGACTTGTAAGTGGAGGTTTCAATGTTAGATGGTCCAACCCTTATTACTACATTAGTCCTATCCATCAAGGTAATGTCTTTATAGTAAGCGCAGTAGCTGCTGGATTACTAATTGTTTCCTATATAATGTTGTTAAAGAAGGGGGTACAGAAATAATGATCAGAATAGAAGAATTGAGCAAGAGGTTTGGTTCAAAAACCGTTCTTATAATATTTCAGTCAACATAAAAGAAGGAGAAATTTTCGCCTTTGTTGGGCCAAATGGTGCCGGAAAGACAACAACTCTGAGATGTATTTATGGCGAGCTTAAGCCCGATAATGGTTCATTAAGCGTTTTTGGTGGGGAACTTGATGCAAGATCAAAGCAGAAAATAGCAGTGCTAACAGAAGACAGATTGAATTTCAGAAGATTTACCGGTGAAGATTATGTGAGAATCTGGAGAATGCTTTATCCTACCTGGCAGGAGAAGATCTTTAACAGCTTTGCCGTACATTACAAATTCGATCTTTCTCAACGGGTTGAGGTTTATTCCATGGGAATGAAAACTCTATTTCACATGGCTCTCACTGTTGCCAGCGGAGCGGATTTATTGTTGCTGGATGAGCCGACACAGAACCTGGACCCGGTTATAAGACAGGAAATAATGGAAGTTCTCAGAGATTATGTAATCGAAGAAGGTAAAACAATGATCATATCATCACATGAAATCTTTGATCTGGAAGAGATTGCCCACTCCTTTGCCATTATCCTTGAAGGACATGTAATATATACCGATAGTATGGATGAAGCAAAGGAAAAACATAGAATCCTCACCCAGGGAGAGAGCGTGAAGGCAGGAGAGGTTGTCTCTACCCTGAGCAACGAAACCCTTGTAAAAACAACAGAAGAAACAGGAAGGTTTGCAAATTTTAAGGAAATTGTTCTTGGTTATCTACAGGGAAAAAGCGGATTCAGACCTTTTGAGAAAAGTCAGAGTCTTAAACTGGATAATTTTAACGATAAATCAGGTTTTAAGCTTTAACGCCATAATATATTTAATATTGTAAAATGGGTTGACTTCAGATAACATGAAGTCAACCATTTTTTTGCACTGGATCGACGGGAAGTGGAGGATTTTTACTATGGGTGAAAAAGAAGCCGTCTTAAAGAGTGATGTTCCCATAACAAAGGATAGTTTAAAGAAGGATTTTAAAGAACTCGGAATGAGAGAGGGATTAACGGTTATTGTACACTCTTCTCTTCAATCGCTGGGATGGGTTTGTGGCGGAGCTGTTGCAGTGATTCAAGCTCTTGAGGAGATTTTAACGGGGAATGGAACGCTTGTTATGCCTGCTCATTCATCAGATTACTCTGAACCCTCGGACTGGAGCAATCCACCCGTTCCCGAAAGCTGGTGGGGGTTAATAAGAGACAATATGCCGGCCTTCGATCCTTCATTAACACCAACAAGGGGTATGGGAATCACAGCTGAAACATTCGGAAAGCAGAATAATGTAGTAAGAAGTGAACATCCACTGGTTTCCTTTGCAGCATGGGGGAAACATGCAAAGTATATAACGGAAGATCATCAGTTGACCTATTCTCTGGGGCCCGATTCTCCTCTTGGAAAGCTCTACAAACTGAAAGCCTGGATTTTGTTGTTGGGTGTTGGTTATTCTAAGAATACATCTCTTCACCTTGCAGAATACCTTTCAGATTACCCATCAAAAGAATTGATAGAACAGGGAGCACCAGTAATGGTCAATGGAAAAAGAGAATGGATAACATTCAAAGATCTTGATTTTTCATCGGATGATTTTGAAGATGTGGGAAAGGCTTTCGAAAAAAGGATGTCACACCTGGTTAGAAAAGGGAAAGTCGGAGTAGCAGAAGCTAGGATGATTCCGCAAAAGGTTCTGGTTGATTTCGCTTCCGAATGGTTTTCAAATAACAGAAAGGAACATAAAAATGAAGAAAATTGAACACTGTATCCTTGAAGGGTACATAAGTGTTGAATCTGCATTGATTGCGAAAAGCAGAGAAATTAAAGAGATCTACATTCAAAAAGAAAAGAATAGAGGAACTATTGATCATCTTGTTAAACTTGCAGGTTCACGGAACATTAAGGTTGAATTGGTTGAAAAAGACTTAATAGATAATTTGGCCACGGGCAAAACCCATGGTGGTATTCTGGCAATAGTTGGAGAGAGAGAATATCTTAAACTTGAGGAACTTCCTCTTGGTAATAAAGACAGAGCTCCCTTTGTTGTAATGCTTGACGGAATAGAGGACCCATTTAACTTTGGTTATGCAGTTAGAACCTTTCATGCAGCAAGTGTGGACGGACTTATTGTAAAACCGAGAAACTGGATGAATGCTTCGCACATCGTGGCAAAGGCCTCTGCTGGAACTTCTGAGCTCATACCTACAGCTATGGTCCAAACGGATGAAGAGGCTGCACAGTACTTCAAACAAAAAGGACTAAAGATTGCCTGCTCGTCAAAAGAAAATTCACTTTCATTATTTGATATCGATCTTACTGTTCCGCTGTTTGTTGTTATTGGAGGAGAGAAAAGAGGAGTATCAAGAACATTCAAGAAAAGTGCAGATATAAAATTTAAGATTCCTTACGGTAGAAATGTTAATTACTCACTTCCCACTGTCTCGGCAGCTTCGATAGTTGCTTTTGAAGTCTTAAAACAGCGATTATAATAAACACCAGAGGATATTCATAAGCGTAACTGTGATATAATTCTGCAAGGAGGTGGGAGTATGGAATTATACAGTAGTAGTGGTGATTTGCCGCCTTGAGAGGATGTTTATTAATGTATTACACCCTCCACAACGCACTAATTTTACTTTGATTTGATAACTTTTTTAGCAAGGGAGGGTAAAATATGATTCGTTATTTTCTCACTGAAGACAGAACCTTAAAAGAAGTAGATAATTTGCAGGAAAAAACCTGGATAGATGTACAAAATCCCGGTAAAGATGACATGTCGTTATTGATGGAACTGGGAATTGAAGAAGATTTTGTTTACGACGTTCTTGACCCTGAAGAGAGAGCTCGCTTTGAGCAGGATGAGAACAATATATACATAATTATTAAGATTCCATTTTTTGATAAAGAAGATCCTGAAGTACCTTACAAAACACTTCCTCTTGGTATAGTAATAACTCCTGAAATGATCATAACGATTGGAGCTCGCAAAAACGAAATTATCTCGGGAATTCTGGAAAAAGAACTTTCTGGATTTTCAACAAAAAAGAAGTACAGGTTTTTATTGAAGTTGTTTGAACGTATTACCATATATTACCTGAAATATTTAAAAGAAATCCGAAGACAGTCAAACATAATAGAAACCGAACTTCATAAGTCAACCAAAAACGCAGAATTAATAGCTATGCTGGAACTGGAGAAATCCCTGGTTTATTTCACCACATCTTTGCGATCCAATGAGCTTGTTTATGAAAAATTAAAACGCGCAAAAATATTGACTCTTTATGAGGAAGACGAAGAGCTGTTTGAAGATATAATTATCGATAACAGGCAGGCAATTGAAATGGCACAGATCTATAGTGATATATTGAGTGGCATGATGGATGCCTTTGCTTCGGTTATATCCAACAATCTAAACTTAATAATGAAGATCCTGACCATAGTTACTCTTGTTTTAACAATTCCCATGTTAATTGCCTCAATATATGGGATGAATATAAGTCTGCCATTGCAGAACAATCCCTATGCTTTTTATATAACAATGGGCATTGGTGCCGTTACTGCAGTGATTATGGGTGTTATTCTTTTCAGAATACGGTGGTTTAAGTAGATTTCAAAGATTTTAATGAGAAGGTCTGGATTATCGATAGAATAATGAGAAATCCATAGAGTATATATCCATTGAAAAAAATTGCAGAAAATGAGTACACAAGAGCCATCAAACTCGCAACTAGTACGGTGGCTCTTTTTCTGTTATCTAGAAGTCTATACAGTTTATCGTAGAAATGATCTCGATCTCCTGAAAAAGGTGATTTCCCTGCCTTCACCCTTCTTATAAATCCAAGAATAAGATCCAGCACAGGTAACCATATAACAGCTATAACCAGAGGAAGATGCTGCCCGTGATATGTTTGGATCAGCGCGATGCCAAAAACGGTACCAACAATGTAACTTCCCTGATCCCCAAGAAAAATCCTTGCCGGAGGAAAATTGAAGAATATGAATGCCAGTATGGCTGCGGAAAATACAATATATATATTATCAGTTAAACCACCTACAATAAGTGCTAAAGAAGAAACGAAGGATATCACCCCACAAATACCGTCCATACCGTCTATCATATTGTAGGCATTTATAATAACTGCAAACATTAAAGCCAGAATAAGCGAACTTAAAATTGAATGATTGAAAACAAAGAAGGATAGATAGAATCCTGTAGCGAGCTGTAAAATAAGTCTGACCAGTGGAGGAAGTCCAAATTTGTCATCCAAAAAACCTACCAGCCACATGGCTGAAATAGCAAATAGTATGGGGGATGTATAGAGAAGTGCGGGTGTTATTCCGGCCAGTAATGCCATACCTCCGGTATAAGGAACAGGCCTTTCGTGGGGTTTCAACTGCCCCGCTGGTTTATCCATGAGATCATACTTTATACCAATTTTTCCAAATATGAATATGGCTGCCAGGGTTAAGAAAAAGGCCACAATGAAAAGCAGCATTCAATCACCCAACACGCTCGATGGCTTCTTTCAATGTTTCAACGACGTAACTCTGTTTTTCCTCAGTTAAATTGTTGTAAAAGGGTATTGCCAGTGTTTGTTTTGATACCTTTTCTGTTACTGGGAACATGCCCTCTGAATAACCAAACTGTTTTTTATAAAATGGCTGGAGATGGATTGGTTTGAAATAGTCACGGCACTGAATACCGTGATTATTTAAGTATTCCATGACTTTATCCCTATCTATTTTTTCATCAAACCTTATAACATAAACAAACCAGCTCATCTTTGTTACATAATCTGCTATGTAAGGGGTTTGGACACCTTCAACATTTTCAAATAATGAGTTGTAGCGATTGGCTACTTTACTTCTCTTGTAAAATAACTCATCGAACCGATCCATTTGCACAAAACCAATGGCTGCGGAAAGTTCATCTATTCTGTAGTTATAGCCAAGTCTTACGTGTTCCAGCCAGTTCTCTTCTACACCTCTACCCTGATTTCTCATACTTTTTACGACCTTCGCTATGGTTTCATTATCCGTTACGATAATTCCACCCTCTCCTGTAGTTATCTGCTTGTTGGGGTAAAAAGCGAAACTTCCCGCTTTACCAAAACTTCCTAAGGGTTTACCTTTATATTCACTACCAAGCGCTTCACAGGAATCTTCAATGATCTTAATTTTATGTTTTTTACAAATGTCTATTATGCTCTCCCAGTCCAGAGGATGTCCGAAGATATCTACTGCCATAAAATAACCTGGTGTAAAAACTGGTAGTGATAGTTTTTCTGTCTTCATACCCCTTTTCTCGTAAACCTTTAAGGCGTGATCAAGTGTCTCCGGAGTAATATTTAATGTTTTTTCATCAATATCAGCGAAAACAGGCAGTGCGTGTTCAAAAAGAGCCACATTGGCAGAGGAAATGAACGTGAAAGGAGATGTTATCATTATATCTCCTGAAGTCATGTTCAATGCTCTGGCTATCAAATGGAGAGCTGAAGTACCACTGTTAACTGCTACGGCATAAGAAAGCCCTGAAAATTCAGCTATCTTTTCCTCGAATTTCTTTGTATACTCTCCGATTGAGAGTATACCTGACTTAAGAACTCTATTTACAGATTCTATTTCTTTCTCAGTAATATCTGGACTCGCTAAAGGAACAAACATTATGCCTCAACTCCTTCTTTCTTGCGTGAAAAGTAAGCCAGAATCAGGCCAAGCATAAAGGACCATAGTGCTGCCATTCCTATCTGAAATTCCTTTGGAAGTGAAAAGGTGAGTGTGTGCGCAGGAATCCAGAACCACAGCAAACTATAAAGAGCTTTATCAATATTTTTCCAGTTATTTTCTCTCGTTACAAGATTATCAAGTGCCCTGTGTATTAAAACAAGAAATGGACCAAACTGAAGATTCATGGAAATAGATCTGGTCAGAGCATACGCAAATCCTTGCATAACACTTTCCGGTAGTAAGCCATTCAGAACCAACGCTGCAACAAAACCCTCAAATCCTATAAAAGCGATCTTTATAGGTACGGCCAGTATTCCCCATACAAGAGCCTTTGAGAGGACGAAGTATAAAGTAAAAAACCCTTTCTTTCGGGCCAATTTGGTGGCAAGGATTTCACCCAGTGTTCCCAGTACTGCGAACTGTGCTATGGCTGAAGTGAAGGGATATGCTGTGACAAAATCAATATAAAAATCCATTTGCTACCTCCTGCTTAATCCAGTTCAGGATATGTCTTTACGATTTTGGAAACTGCGTCCGGCAAATATTTTTTAATGATTTCGTTGATGAGAGCGGGATTCTGTTCCTTCACAATCTTTTCAATTTTACGGAGTAGTTCTTCCGTATCTTCCTTATTTAGTGTATTATCGTTCATAAATTTTAGTATCTTTGGATGATCAGTTTCTTCAAAATTCTCCGAATCTAATTTCAATTCTTCAAAGAGTTTCTCACCGGGACGAACACCTGTGTACTTTATTTTTATTTCTTGATCTGGTACATATCCTGAAAGGGTTATCATGTCCTTTGCAAGATCGGCAATCTTTACTGGTTTTCCCATATCAAGAACAAATACCTCACCGTTACTGGCATATGAACCTGCCTGAAGAACAAGTGATACAGCTTCCGGTATAGTCATAAAATAGCGTTTCATTCTGGGATCAGTAACTGTTAAGGGTCCACCATTCTCTATTTGCTTTTTGAAAAGAGGTATTACGCTTCCTCTGCTTCCCAGAACGTTGCCAAATCTTACCATTCCTATTCTTGTGTTTGAAGTGTTCTCATTTCTTGCAATCGAACGTAAAAGCTCTTCAGCAAGTCTTTTAGAAACACCCATTACAGAAGTAGGATTCACTGCTTTATCCGTTGAGATCATTATGAAAGCTTTACATTTATTTTTGATAGCGTTATGTGCTACATTATAAGTTCCAAGTGTGTTGACTCTTAATGCTTCAATGGGGTTTTTCTCCATGAGTGGTACATGTTTATGGGCAGCAGCGTGGAAGACAATCGTGGGTTTGAATATCGAAAAGATGTATTGCATTCTTTTTTTGTCCTGGACATCTCCTATGGCCTGTGAAATGCTAAGTGGAGGGTATTTATCCTGAAGCTCTCTGGAAATACTGAAAATACTGTTTTCACCTTTACCCAGAAGAATGATCTTTTTGGGATTTAACATCACTATCTGTCTACAAAGTTCACTTCCTATGCTTCCGCCAGCACCCGTTACCAGAACAATTTCATTTTCTATGTATTCCTTGATTTTCCTTTTATCAATCTGCACACTTTCTCTTCCTAAAAGGTCTGTTATGTTGATATCACGGAGATAACCAAGGCTCGCTTTCATGTCCATTAATTCCGTCAGCGCTGGTAGTATCTGTACCCGAACCTTGTCCCGGTCGATGTATTTCATTATCCTTCTTATTTCTTTTGATTCTACAGAAGGCATAGCAATAATAACAAGTTCAACGTTGTAATTTTTGATTATTTCCATTGTCTTTTCCGTATGACCAAGTACAGGAATTCCATGAATCTTCTTTTTTTGTTTTCTTGGCGAGTCATCAAGAAACCCCATCACTTTACCAAAGGGCGGATTCCTTATTATTTCGTCTGCTATGGACGTTCCAGCATCACCAGCGCCAATGATGAGTATTTTGCGTGAGGAAGACTCGCCTCTTCTGGATCTATAAAACAGAATGGATAACCACAATATTCTGGAAAACACAATGAAAAATGTCGCTCCGACAAAACACATTGTGGCAACTGTAAAGGGGACCGTGAATATATTGATACCAAACAACAACATAAATCTACCAAAAAGAAAGCCAGCCAGATAGCCTATAATTGTTCCTCTGAGAATTATCAGTAGATCACGATAGGTTGAATAACTCCAGGAAACTCTGTAAACACCATTTGCAACAAGCAAAATCAACATAATAAGAGAAAAGAACAAACCGTTCTGGAAAAACTCCGGTTCATTTAAAGAGAAAATACCGTATCGCAGGTACATTCCCAGAGCGTATGATAGATATATTAAAAGGAAATCTACAAGTAACAATATTAAATTTCTCAACCAGCCACTGATTCTTTCAGTGATTTGCAAAATATCACCTCTCAAAGATTTTATCACAATAAAAAACTATCCCGCTGATATAATTAATATGTTATTATCTATCTAACCAAAATGAGAACGTGATTATAAGTTTGGAGGTGATTTAGTGAAAAGACTCTATAAATCGCGTAAGGAAAAAATGATTGATGGTGTTTGTGGCGGCATTGCAGAATATGCAAATGTAGATCCTACAATAATTAGGCTAATATTCTTTTTACTTATTTTTGCAGGGGGCGCAGGTATCATTCTGTATTTAATAGCGATGATCATAATGCCAAGAAAACCTTTGGAAGAAACAGAAACAGTAGAGGAAGAGACGGTTAAAGAAGTTACTGAGGAAGAAAATAGAAAAGTTGTGTCACCAGAAAGTTCCAAAATAATACTGGCAGCGATCATTATTGTAATTGGAATATTTCTCCTTTTAAATGCCTTTTTACCTGCAGGCTGGTTTTCACTATCATGGAAAATACTTCTGGGAGTTGTACTTGTAGCTGGCGGAGGAATTATTATCTATAAATCCTTCGAGAAGGAGTGATAAAACTTGAAGGTCGCCATAGGTACATTACTGGTAATATTTGGTCTGTTGTT